>JAFWZG010000053.1 GCA_017517385.1 Akkermansia sp. | reverse complement strand
TCCCTCCACATGCGGCATCACGTAGTAAGCCGTTCCGAGAGCCTTAAAGGCTGTTAGGACGTTTACGATGTTCGGGTGGCTGAGGCGAGCGAGCGTTTTAGCTTCATCCAGAAAGCGCTTGAGAGCCCACTCATAAGCCTCTTTCCTGAATTCTCCAGATGGGCCTACAGCTAGGGATTTCATATCCCGGAAGGAAACCTCAGCGGGATAATTCTCCTTTATGACCACAAGTTTCTTCGTAATTTCTTCCTGAGCAAGGTACGTTATGCCGAATCCACCATTTCCGATAACCTTGAGGAGGATGTAATTACCTAGCATAGTGCCTACCGGCAGGGCCGGGGAAATGCTAACAGCTGAGGGGATATCAGGCATGGGCGGAGAAAATATCTTATGGTTTCAGGGGGGGATTATACCAGATATGAGGTGAGTAGGAAAGCAGAAAAAATTAGGCAAATGATGTAATGATGAAGCATTCAGCTCGCGGATGCCCGAAGAAAAGTGAGCACCGGCGAGCTGAAGGGGGGAATTCGTAATCAGCTTATTTTCTTCCACCCGCCGCGCGGATGAGGCGGGCGCATTCGGTGTGATTATATATTTCAGCCCAGTAAAGAGGGGTATAACCGTCTTCATCTTTCTTGTTGACATCAATCCCCGGTGCGGCGAGCAGAGTACGCACGCATTCCGTATGGCCATTTTGGGCAGCACAGATGAGGGGAGTGTCACCTTGACTATTCGCCTTGTTGACATCAATACCGGGTTGAGCCAACAACAGTTTAACCATATCCATTTGCCTCCCCTGAACTGCACAACAAAGTCCGGCGTTCGGGTCCGCGCCTTTCTCAAGCAGTAACTGTACAATATCCATATGGCTAAGGGCGACCGCACAAGTCATCGCATTAGGTAAATCAGCAGGGGAATCAGGATTTGCGCCTTTTTCAAGCGACAACTTCACGGTGTCCATTTGACCACATATTACACCACATACCAGCCCTATATTCGGGTCAGCACCTTTGTCGAGCAGCAACCGTACGATGTCCATATGGCCACCCTCTGTAGCGCGACGAAGCCCCACTGTCGGGTTGGCGCCTTTCTCGAGCATCAGCTGTACGATTTCCATATGACCACTATAAACAGCGCCATAAAGCCCCTTGTTGTATTCAGTAGCGCCTTTCTCGAGCATCAGCTGTACGATTTCCATATGGCCACCACGAGCAGCGCCCTCAAGCCCCCGGTTGTAGTCAGTAGCGCCTTTCTCGAGCAGCAGCTGTACGATTTCCATATGGCCACCACGAGCAGCGCCCTCAAGCCCCCGGTTGTAGTCAGTAGCGCCTTTCTCGAGCAGCAACTGCACGATGTCCAAATGGCCGCCCCTAGCTGCACCAATAAGCCCATAGTCGGGGCGCCCCCCTTTCTCGAGCAGCAGCTGCAAAAGGTCCATATGGCCACCCTCGGCAGCGTCGCAAAGCACGCTGTTTGGGGCAGCGCCTTTCTCGAGCAGCAACTGCACGATGTCCAAATGGCCGCCCCTAGCTGCACCAATAAGCCCTAGGTTGTAGTCAGTAGCTCCTTTTTCGAGCATTAGCTGCACAATGTCCATGTGGCCACCATGAGCAGCATGGTCAAGCCCATATTTCGGGGTAGCCCCTTTCTCGAGCAGCAGCTGCACAAGATCCATATGGCCACCCAATGCAGCGCCCCAAAGCCCCCAGTCCGGGTTAGCGCCTTTTTCAAGACACTGAAGCACGAGCTCCGTACGCCCTGCTGCGGCAGCACCGTAACAATAGACTGTTATATGATGCTCTTCTCGCAAATTCTCCAATACATCAGTATTGCCCACATACCCAGCGTGGAAAACGACTTGCGAATCCTCTTCCAGAAGCATCCACAACATAGTCGGCGATACATTCTCGATAGGCCATTCGGCTGAGACGGTTACAGGTGCCTTTACCTCCTCAGAAACCTCCGGGCTTGAGGCCTCAGCAGGCGGCTCGGGTGCAGATTCCGTTACCTCAGCAACAGTGGCGGTATGATCGGGTGAGGGGGTGGCTGCCTCGCACTTGCAAGAGGTGAGTATAGCCGGAACAGCAAAAAGGGAAAGAAGAAGTAATGTGCGTTTCATCGTGTTTTTAATGGTTGTTTATTTGTAACGAGCATAAAAAAATAAAAATCTATCGTGCAAAATGTAAAATAACGCTTTTTTTCATACGTATCAAGCTAAATTACGCGTTGGTATAATTAAAAACTAAAATCCGTCATAAAGAAGAATTGTGATTGCATAACATGTTTATTTGCAGTACAATAAATAAGCTAAAACACGTACGTGCACAAACAAGCTATGCAACCACACTGACAGTTTGACAGAATTTTGGAGATATGCAAGTCTTTTTCTCTGGATTTCAGGGCAAACGCACATGTGCGCATTGCCTCAAAAATCCAGTCACCGAACTGACACTTCCCACGAGTTTGGCTGACACGTGAAAAGCTGGATGCCTCATAAATCAGGCACTAACATATACACATTCTGTGCGGCCTTCAAAGGCAGCCAAGCAAAGGGGAGTGAAGCCCTCATCATGCGCCAGATTGACGTCAATTTCCGGTATGTTGAGTAGAAGGCGCTCGCATTTTGTATGGCCATTGGCGGCAGCACAGAGAAGGGCAGTGTAGCTCTGCTGATTCTCCAGGTTGACATCAATTCCCGGTGCTGAGAGCAGGAGTCGCACGCACTCAGTGTGCCCGAAATAAGCCGCCTCGATGAGGGGCGTTTTGTGAAATGTATCTGTTTGGTTGATATCAACCCCAGCTGCAATCAGGAGTGTAAGGATGTGTGCCTCTCCTTCTTTAATTGCTTCGTGGAAAGCATCATTCTATGTATCCGGGGTAATTCCGAGGCGAGAAAGTTCCTCTAGTGCTTGTGCGAGTTATGATTGTATGAATGCGGGATGGGCGTTTGAGGGCAATCTGAGTGGTATTTCGAGCGGTGTGTTATGAGAGAGCCATGGCTTAAACCGAACTAATTCATCGTTGTTTTTTTCTGTCGCCAGACAGAGGGGAGTGTCACCATCTTTATTCAGTTTATTGATATCCGCTCCGACCTTCAGGAGTAGATTATAGTGATTTGAGGCTGTGGCTCATGGCGGCCACGGTGGCATCTATATCCGCCTCAGTATGGGCGGTGGAGATGAAGCCGGTCTCAAAGGGGGAGGGGGCGGTGTAGACGCCCTGTTCCAGCATGGAGAGGAAGAAACGGCGCCAGGTGTCAAAATCCGCCGTAGTGGCGTCGTCCAGATTTTTTACATCCTTCGTGGTGAAGAAGAGGCAGAACATGGAGCCGCTGCGCTTGAAACAGTACGGGCGCCCGCAGTCCGCCAGAGCAGCGCGTACGCCTTCCTCCAGCCGTGCACCGAGGGTTTCCAAGCGGGTGTAGGCATCCGTGGCTTCCAGCTCGCGCAGCTGAGCGAGGCCGGCAGCCATTGCCACAGGGTTTCCGCTGAGAGTGCCGGCCTGGTATACGGGGCCGAGGGGGCTCACGCAGTCCATAATGTCAGCCCTGCCACCGAAGGCACCCACGGGTAGACCACCGCCGATGACCTTGCCGAGTGTGGTCAGATCCGGCGTGATGCCGTGCTTGCCCTGCACACCGGCAGGGGAAATGCGGAAGCCAGTCATCACTTCGTCAAAGATGAGCAAGGCGCCGTTCTGAGCGGTAATCTCACGCAGGAACTCGAGGTAGCCGGGCTCAGGGAGGTAGAAGCCGGCGTTGCCCGGGTACGGCTCCACGATGATGGCGGCTATCTGCCCGGGGTACTGTGCGAAGGCGCGCTGCACGGCCTCGCGGTCATTGTAGGGCAGGGCCAGCGTGAGCGCGGCAAACTCAGCGGGAACGCCTGCGCTGTCCGGTTCGCCATGAGTGAGAGCGCCGCTGCCGGCAGCCACCAGTAGGCTGTCCACATGCCCGTGGTAACAGCCGGTGAACTTGATGATGTACTTGCGGCCCGTGTAACCGCGGGCCAGACGTACGGCGCTCATGGTGGCCTCCGTGCCGCTGTTCGTCATGCGGACTTTCTGAATGGAGGGCACCCAGCGGGTGATGGTTTCGGCCATCTCCACTTCGATTCGTGTGGGAATGCCATATCCCAGCCCGGCGGGTACCGCCGCCTGCACGGCTGAAATGACGCTCTGCGGCGCGTGCCCCAGAATGGCCGGGCCCCATGTGCCGACGTAATCGATGTATTCGCGGCCATCCTCATCCCACAGGTGGGCGCCTTCAGCACGGGTCACAAAAAAGGGTGCCCTCCCCAGGCGGCGGAAGGCTCTCACGGGCGAATTAACTCCTCCGGGAATGACCCGGCACGCACGCTCAAAAAGTTCCTCAGATATCGGCATGGCCACAGTATAAACCCTCCTTTCCACCCGTTCAAGCCTCCGGTCGTCTTTTTTTTAATTTTCTTTGTTTTTTTTGTTGATTTTCTCGATACTCGGGAGTATCATGAGTATTGCAGAAAGGTGCATACTTGCTGCCTTGTTCTGCAAGAAACAACCAAACATAGAAGGAGGTACCAACCATGCAGACATCAAATGTTGACACCAACGTTGTCGTGACCGGCCGTCATGTAGATGTGACGGATGCAATTCGTGATTTCGCCACGAAGAAAATTCAGTCTATCCATATCGATTACCCCAAAATTGTGGAGGCTCGAGTAGTAGTGGACGTGCAGAAAGACCGCCAGATGGCGGAAATTGTATTGTTCTGTGCTGACCACATTACCATTCAGGCATCCACTGTTGGACCTGACCTCTATGCAGCAATCGATGAGACGGTGACCAAGATTATGCGCCGCATGCGCAAGCATAAGACCCGCCTCATGAAGCACTTCCGCCCCCACCGTTCCAAGAGCATCCGCACTCTGGAAGAGAAGGTGTATGAGGAGGATATTCTGGATTACGAGGACTTTGATGCCCCCGAAGATCCCAAGCCTGTGCGCATCTCCCGTGAGGGTTATGAGCTCAAGACCATGTACAAGGAGGACGCCATCATGGAGCTGGAAATCTCCGGCAAGCCCTTCGTACTTTATCGCAATGCCCGCCGCAACGTGCTGCAGATTGTATACAGACTGCGCCCCGGTGAGTATTCCATCATTGAGCTCGGCACAGAGCTTAAAGCCTGATAACGAACTTCCTCAGACTTCTGCAAAAGCCCGTCCCGCTGTGGCCGGGCTTTTTGTATAGCAAGAAAGCAGGTACAAATGACGTTGGTGTAACAAATACAGTGCATATGCGAATTTATGATTGCAAAAGGGGTGAAAATCTGCTACACTCGCCGCGCGCAACGGTAAGACCGCTGTGCCCTCCTCCTTTCATATACCGCCCGGTGCACCATGAGTATACCATTTTTCAGTAAGTTGCGTAATAGGAAAGCCCATGTGAAGCTCGTTCAGCAGGAGCTTCAGAAGGTGCGTGACGAGATTTCGCGACAGACGGAAGACTTTGACCCTTATGTTCGTGATTACATGCGTCAGGTCTGCCGCGGGCAGGGCAAGATGTTGCGCCCGGGGCTGGTTCTGCTCACAGCTGCCGCTACCGGCGGCATCCGCAAGGAGCATATCACCTTCGCGGCTCTGCTGGAGATGATTCACATGGCGTCCCTTATTCATGATGATGTGCTGGATAAGGCTGATACCCGCCGCGATCAGCCCACGCCGAATGCCCTTTGGGGCAATGAGCTGGCCGTGCTGCTGGGTGATACCATGCTGGCGCAGGCTATCGTGATGGGCTCGGAAATTGGTGGCAGCAAGTTCTGCCGCAAGATGGCCATTGCCATGCGTGACCTTTGTCAGGGTGAGGTGGAGCAGTCCACCCGCTTGTGGGATGCGGATATGAGCCGCGCGGATTACTATGAGGTTATCCGTAAGAAGACGGCTACCCTTTTCGCCATAGCCATGAGTGGTGCGGCCTACTTGCAGGAAATGGATGAGGAGATGATTGAGCACCTGAACCGCATGGGAACGCTGCTGGGCATCTCTTACCAGATTTATGATGACTGCTTGGACCTCACCGGTACGGACGAGAGCGCCGGCAAGACGCTGGGTACTGATGCGGAGAAGGGCAAGCTCACTCTGCCTGTGTTCTTCCTGATGGAGAGCAGCTGTGAGGATGTGGCGGATGAAGTGCGTCGCGCCGTGGAGCGCCATGAGGAGATTGATTACAGCCGCCTGCGCCATACGGAAGCTTTCCGTGAGGCTATCCGCCTTTCTGTGGATGAAGGTCTTGCTCGCAATGAGGAGGCTCGTGAAGTGCTCTGGCTGCTGCCGGATACTCCTGCACGTAAGGCCCTTGCGGAGATGACCTACCGCTTGGATGATATGCTGCGTGATTGCTGCAACTCCTAACCGCTGATTAATTTTTTATGGTAAGGCCGGAAAAGATGGTACCCGCTGAGAGCGGACTGGCCGCGAAGGTGTGGGCGGAGGTGTTCGCTGCGGCGGAGGCCGCGGTGGAGCGTGAGCCCAAGCTTCTGGGCATGCTGGATGATGTGGTGCTTAGCCGTACCTCGCTGGCTAATGCCGTGGCTGTGCGCTTAGCTCGCAAGCTTTCCCGCCGAGATATGAACCGAGATGAGCTGGAGCCGCTTATCCGTACCCTGCTGAAGTCCAACCCCATGGTGGTGGATTGCATGGCGGCGGACTTGCGTGCCGTGGTGGAGCGAGATGCCGCCTGTCACAATGTGCTGGAGCCGCTCCTCTTCTTCAAGGGTTTTCATGCGCTGGCCACATACCGCGTGGCACACGTGCTGTGGCAGGAGGGGCGCCACCTGCTGGCACTGCTGTTCCAGAGTGTGGGCAGTGAGGTGTTCGGGGTGGATATTCACCCGGCGGCGCAGATTGGCTGTGGCATTCTGCTGGACCACGGCACCGGTTTCGTGGTGGGTGAGACAGCCATCATCGAGAACAACGTATCCATGCTGCATGAGGTGACCCTCGGTGGTACCGGCAAGGAGAAGGGCGGGGCACGTCACCCCATCGTTCGCAGCGGTGTGCTTATTGGCGCCGGTGCTAAGGTGCTGGGCCGTGTGGAGATTGGCGAGTGTGCCAAGATAGCTGCTTCCTCCGTGGTTCTGGCGGATGTAGCTCCGCGCACTACTGTGGCCGGTGTGCCTGCCGTGCAGGTGGCCGTGAATACGGATTGCTGTGATACACCCGCCCTCGGCATGAGGCAGAGTATTGATACCGAAGCATGATTACTGAAATTGACATCCACCTCCCGCTGCGTAAGGCCATGAAAGAACAGGCCCGCCGCAAGGCTGTGGCGCAGCAGCTCGGCATCTCCCCGCACCGCGTGCTTTCCATGCGCTTGCTGAAAGATAGTATAGATGCCCGCCGCCGCCCCATCTGCCGCCAGTTCCGTCTGCTGGTGGGTGTGGATGAGGAGTTGCCGCCGTATGAGCTGCCCAGCAGGAATTATGCGCCTGTTCCCGCCGGAGCACGCACGGTCATCATCGTGGGCAGTGGTCCCGGTGGCCTGTTTGCTGCTCTGCGCAGTTTGGAGCTGGGCATGCGCCCCATCGTGCTGGAGCGCGGTAAGGATGTTTTTGCTCGTAGCCTGGATTTGCAGCCGCTGAACTGCGGTGAGTACGTAGTGGATGATTCCAACTACTGCTTTGGTGAGGGTGGAGCCGGTACCTTCTCGGATGGTAAGCTTTTTACCCGTGCCACCAAGCGTGGCCCCGTGATGGAGGTGTATGAAACATTCGTGGCGCACGGCGCCTCGCCGGATATCCTTACGGATGCCCAGCCGCACCTCGGCTCCGATAAGCTGCCGGATATCATTAAGGCCATGCGTGAAAGCATTATCGCCGCTGGCGGTGAAGTGCACTTCCGCACGCGAGTGAATGGCCTGCTGCGCTCAGCAGATGGCAAGCGCCTGCGTGGCGTGACATCATCTGATGGCCGTGAATGGCTGGGTGATGCCGTCATCCTAGCCACAGGGCATAGCGCTCGTGATATCTACCGCCTCTTGCGTGAGGAAGGACTCACACTGGAGCAGAAAACTTTTGCCGTGGGCGTGCGAATCGAGCACCCTCAGGCACTCATTGATGCTGCACAGTATCACCTGCGCCCCGGGGAGACTCGCCCGGAGGGGCTTCCTTCTGCCCGCTATACACTTGCCACGAATGTGGAAGACCGCGGTGTACACTCCTTCTGCATGTGCCCCGGTGGTTATATCGTACCTGCCGCCACGGAGAATGATGAAGTGGTGGTGAATGGCATGTCCCTTTCCGCCCGTGACTCCTATTGGGCAAACTCCGGTTTCGTGGTCACTGTGAAGCCGGAAGATACCACTGCCTATGCTGCTGAGCATGGTGTGCTGGCCGGCCTTGCATGGCAGAAACAGCTGGAAATCGCCACCTCTCAGGCTGGTGGTGGCCGTCAGAAGGCTCCCGCGCAGCGCGCGGTGGATTTCCTCGCTGGCCGTGTGAGCGCGGCTCTGCCTGAGAGTAGTTATCAGCCCGGCCTGACGCCTTGGGATTTGAATGCTCTGCTGCCTGATTTTGTGAGCCGCCGCATGAAGGAAGGCCTCCTTTTCTTCAATCGTAAGCTCCGTGGTTTCGCCGGTGAAGAGGCTCTGCTCATCGGCTGTGAAACGCGCACCAGCTCACCCCTGCGCATTCCGCGTGACTCTGCCACCCTCCAGCACGTGGACCTTCCCGGCCTCTTCCCCTGTGGTGAGGGCGCTGGCTATGCCGGCGGCATCGTCTCCGCCGCGCTGGATGGCCGCCGCTGTGCTGAGGCCGTGGCCGCTCAGACCAGCTGAGCTTTTCAGTTCAGTACTTTACTTGCTTAATGTTAACGTAAGAAGTAAAGAGAAAGCTCATTTGTTTTATAAAGGGAAGGTTACTGTGTTATAAGCTGCCTTCATGTATGGGGAAGGCGGTATGTGGGTAAAATTGGCCCTTTATACAGCTGTTGGTAGTACCTGAAGTGCTCAAAAATGCCCCTGTTTTGTCCGCTGAGAGGCCCATTTTCGTTCAATTTCGCCGCAGCTCGAAAATAACTGATTTTTTTTTAACTTGTCTTTTTTCGCTGTATTTCAGCACTTTGAAAGGGCGTGAAATATAACGAAATGAAAAAAATGCAAAAATTTGAAAAAATATGCTTGACGTGTGGCGATGATTCGTGTATACTTCTCGGCACACCGACACGGTGAAGCCCGAAAGAGCGAGCGAGACGCTGAAAGCGAACGCGAACGAATCGGCCGGGCGAGGCAGTTTTTTATTTACGGACTTTCCGTAGCACCAAGATTCGCCGAGAGGCTAGAATCACCGGAGAAACCTTCCGGGAGGGGTGCTGGAGAGGATAAAGAGAGGGAAGGAAAAGGTCGTGACGCGTGCCGTGGCCTACGCCGAGATGAAGTTCTCAGGAACTTCGGAGCGGGGTTACACGGTACTGATGAATCG
>JAFWZG010000115.1 GCA_017517385.1 Akkermansia sp. | reverse complement strand
ATAAACGGATTCCCCCTCCCTCGCTTTATCTGCAAAATATCTGTATGTCTGCACGGAGCAGCTACAGAACACAAGCGGTAGACAAATCAAGAGCCGGAAAATACTGTGCATAGCTATGGTGGTAAGGAATTAGCGGATGTTGTTCATCACTAAGCGTGTATCAGTTGCGGTTCATTATAGCAAGTTTCACCCCTAACTGCAAGCGTGGAGCTCATTTTGTTGAGAGGTTCCTGCATTTTGGTTGCCGATGGCGCAAAAACACTCCTGTAAGGGGCGGTCGGAGCTCCGGCCTGACAAGCGAAAAAGCCAAGGCGGAATCCTAGGCTGCAAGATGTATTTTTTTGCTTATTTATTCAAGTGTTCGGGGCGGGGAGCGCAGCCGAGCTGTTGGAGCAGCATTACGCATTCCCTATCCATCAGACTCAGATTTCCGCGGCGCAGCATGAGCTCTATCCGAGTGTAGCCATCACTATCACAGGCATTCAAATCTGCCCCGGCCTCTGCCAGCAGACGGATGATGGGTGCGCAGGAATACTGCTGCGGTATCCGGAGGTCATGCACATACGGCAGCGCCAGCAGGGGGGTAAGCCCCTGTGCATCGCGGGCGTTCACATCAGCCCCGGCTTCAATGAGCAGCTTCGCCTTCAGGTCTTTCTGTGGGCAGAAGGAGTTGATGTAGAAAAGGGCTGTGCGTCCCTGAGCATCACGCGCATTCACATCCACCCCGGCGCGGAGCCATTTGTACACCTCAATGGCGGACTGGTGAGGGGCTGCCACGGCCAGCATCAGCTGTGTGCGCCCGGCTTCATCTACTACCTGTGCTTTTTGCTGCAGCTCTGCCAGCACTGCTTCGGGGTTGGCTAGTATTTGGCGAATACCCCACCCGAGCTTCTTTTCATTAGCAATCGTGAGAGCTGTCTGGCCGGCATTATTCTGCCGGGTGGCATCCAGCCCCAGCTCGATGAAATGGCGGGCAATCTGCATATCCCGGTAGCTGCCGTTGCCATCTGTGACCATGTGGCAAAAGAAGGGACAAGAATACCAGTATGAGTCATCCAGCACTGCACCATGGCAGATGAGGAGGTCGACTATCTCGATATCTGCCGGAGTGTGGTGAACCAGTAGCCACTCCAGCCAACGGCTGGTGTATTCAGCTTCGCAATCGCGCACGCGGAATCCATGCAGCAGCAGCGGTACAAGTTGCCGGGCGTTGCTATGCACGGCGCGGCTCATGAGCGTAACGCCTCCCAGGTTCGGATCTGCCCCGGCGTGCAGCAGCAGCGCAGCAACGATGACCTCGTTCCTTTTTGGTCCGTCTGTGATAATCCCCATGCACTTGGTCAGGGCGCAGGCTTGGTTGAAATTTGGGTTTGTGAGGTAAAATATAAAAATGATTCCTCCATTTCCCACCGTGATGCTATTGCTCAGCTCAGCACAGACTCAAGAACATTAGGGGCATTCCTCATTACCCGAAACCCAGGGGATTTCGGTATCACTCGTCTAACCGAGGGGACTCAACCCATTATTCGCATTCCTGCTGCGACCTTCTGTTATCTATTAAAAGGCGTAAGCTATTGATAAAAAATCGATGGTAATATAATAAAAATACACTTTAAGATTTTGGTGTTTTTTCTTAAAGTGTATTTTTTATTGTGGCGTACATAAACGTATTTCTTTTATAATAAGTTAATTATAAGTCGTATTTGTATTTGTTTCATTTGTAAAAAATAAGAGGCCGACTCAGAAGGGCTGCATGAGGGGCTCGTTTCGATGAGTTCCAAAAGGTTCTTTCGTATCTATTACAATACAGACCATAAAGCAATATAGGTATACTCCACGAATGCTGTATTTCATTTTGTCTGACCTATTGCAAGCGATGTGACAGGCTTCCGAATCGCTAGCTGCAAGGGGATAAAAGACACTCCGTCTCCGCCAAGGCTCCGCCGAGACGGGTTGCAAGCGATGGACGGAGCTCCGGGGGCCATTCTTGCCCAGCTTTGGACGAAATTACCTCATTAACACGTATGCCACTAATTCACCTGTCTCCGGCGAACAGAAAAAATATCCGGCTCCGCCTAATGTTTTTCCCAGCTTAAATCCCTCCCTTTCGCCCCTGAATACGAGAGTTTCAGTCGGCAATTCTTGAACGGGAATCCATGTTCCTTGTAGGGTTAGGACGCTTTGTACATAGAAACGCCCGCTTTCCATACATTCCTGCAAGGCTGAGAATAGCTTCATGTTCCCGTGCTTGTCGGTATTGCTAGATGAGACGATGCTGGAGTATGAGGGGGTATCCATGTTGGCTATCAGAGAGGAAGGAAGATGCAACGCCGCGAATTATATCAATTCCCTCGGTTCTATCCAAGAAAAAAGGACACGTTGAGAGTTCTCCCCATGCAGGCATACCTCTTTCTATCCAAGTATCGTAGTCAATTCCAACATTATAATAGTTCACCGCCAGTACGAGCAACAAGCCAATGAAAGCCATACTAATCACACCTATGTTCTTTTTTATGTTTATCAAAGACAACAAAAGAGAACAAGTCAGGACAACCGCATGAATATAGAAATTGTTGCCATGATTACACGGGTACCGCAAAGCTATTTCTGTAATCATTTCGCAGATGATTAGAAAGACTGTAATGAATAGTAGTTTTCTCATCGTATCTTGCTTTCCTTCTGTGTCTTGGAGTGGCTGATTGATTGTTTTCATACAGATGTGTCGAGTGCCAACAGAGGCGGTAGGGGGCGGCTAACTCAAAGAATCCAGTCCATTACCCATATGGGTAAATCCAGAATGTGAGAGGCCACTGTGACAGGCGCATCCGGCACCACCCAGCATATTCCGGCCAGCGGATAGGCAAACAAGGCGCGACCGGTATTCACCCGCGCCTCACCACGCTCGCGGAGCAGAATCAGCGGAACTCCGGATTCTCCTTTCAGCACGGGGTGATTAGCAATCTCCTCTGCCGTCAGGCGAATTGGTCGAGCTCCTGCAGGCAGGGCATTCAGCCACCGGTCATTGTATTGCCGCAGATGCCAACAATCAATCTCGGGTGCATACCATGCAACGATTTCTCCTCTGCTGTTGCGAGCGGGCATCCATCCTTTGGCTTTCGGATCTCCGCCACCTATCCAAGTGGGT
>JAFWZG010000114.1 GCA_017517385.1 Akkermansia sp. | reverse complement strand
CTGAGCGATGCCGAACGAGCCGAACTTTACAACAACCTCTAACCCAGAACTCACCATTATGGCTAATACACTCACAGACCTTAAGGACGTACGCATCGCACAGGCGGCTCTCATGCCGTGGATGACCGAGCTGATGCCGCTTTCCATCTTCTCCACCAACTTCGGACCGACCTCTGCCGACAAGGGCGATACGGTCAAAGTCCCGGTGGTGGGCGCACCGTCTCCGTCCTCCGACTTCGATGGCAACTATGTAAAGAACATTGACAGCGAGGCCAGCACCATTCCGGTGGTGCTCAACAAGCACAAGTTCAAGACTGTTCACATGACCGCCAAGGAAGCCGCCACCACTGCTGTTCCCCTGTTGGAAAAGCTCGTATCCACAGCCGCCCAGCAGCTCGCCATTGACGTGTTGACGGACATTTTCAGCGCCATCAAGAAGAATCAGTTTGCAACGGCTACCGATGTAGCCTCTGCGGAGAATTTTTCCTACAAGACCGTGCTGAAAATCCGTGAAGCCTGCAATAAGGCAAAGATGCCGAAAGCCGGGCGTTCTCTGGTACTCAACACCAGTCTCAATACCGCCTTGCTGGCAGACGATATCGTATCGCGCAGCTTCATCACCAATCTGGCACAGCCGGGCGTGGTAGAAGCTCGCATCAACCGACTGGCCGGGCTCAACGTGTACGAGACGGACTGCGTGCCGGACAACGGCGAAAACCTCGCCGGGTTCGTCACCCATCCCTCTGCCATGGCCGTAGCCATGCGCTACCTCCAGCCCATTGCTAACTACGATGAAGCCGGAGCCGTGACCGACCCTATCACCGGGCTGACCTTTGGCTACCTGCGCTATACGGATACGACCTCCAACAAGGTATATATCACGCTGGAATGCCTGTACGGCTATCAGGTTATCCGACCTGCAGCTTTGCAGCGTATCACCGTAACCTCTGCCGCTTCCTGACTATGAGTCTTGCCGATGAAATGAGCGCCGACTTCCTGAGCATTCATCAGGAACTCCCGACATATATAACCATCGGCAGGAAACGAGTGCCGGCATTGGTCAACGAGGGCTCGCTGGCAGCGGAGCTGGAGCTGGGAGGCTTTTCTCCCACCCGCTCCCTGTCGGTGAGAGTCCGGCGAAGCGACCTGTCG
Organism: Akkermansia sp.; assembly: GCA_017517385.1. GTDB lineage: Bacteria > Verrucomicrobiota > Verrucomicrobiia > Verrucomicrobiales > Akkermansiaceae > Akkermansia. The sequence continues at coordinate 853 of JAFWZG010000114.1, read as the reverse complement.
TCCACCCCGGCGGTGGGCGACTTGCTCTATTACGAGGGCGTGAGCTTTCGGATTGAGAGCATGAGCGTCAAAAAATCAACCCCATTCGTCTCTCTGGAATGTCTGCAACAGTAACCATCAACTCCGCATCCCTCGACCGCAAGCTCGCCAAGTTCGCTATCCTAGGGCAAAAGACGCTGGAAGATGCGCTCATTGAGGGAGCAAAACGCTTCACGACTCAGGCTGTACGCAATACCATGCCCATGATTCTGAGCAAGAATCCTTCTGCAGTTAAAAGCGAATGGACGAATCGAATCACACACTACTTCGAGACGCACCGCATCACCCGGAAAGGCTATCGTAAGGATGCCGCTTTGCGGAAATTGCTTGCCAAGAAAAAGAAGAGCCTGGGGCGCGAAGCTGCCGGGTGGAATGCAGCCGCCAGTAAGCTCAAAGCGACTCGCATCCCTGCCTGGGTGAAACGCCATGGCATTGCTGAGGGCGCTTGCCGGATCACGCGCAAGAAAGACCGAATTACCATCATTATCACCAACTCCGTACCATACAATGAAGCCATGACCATGCGCCGAGCTGCGTATGTGCTGGATAAGGTAGAGAAAGGTTTTGCCGGAAACCTGAGAGCCCTGAAACGCAAACTGATTCGCTCCTGCCGATGAATACTCATTCCATAGCCGAGACAATACGCTCTTGTCTGCTCCAGATTTACCCGGAGCTGGCAATCCATACACCCATCAGCAACGGTGAGCTTGTCGCTCCCTACGCCTTGCTGAACTGCATGGCAGATGAAGAGCTGATACCCGGCAACAGGACATGGGAATGCTCGCTGGTGCTTTCTCTGCATAGTGCCGCTCAT
>JAFWZG010000113.1 GCA_017517385.1 Akkermansia sp. | reverse complement strand
ATAAACGGATTCCCCCTCCCTCGCTTTATCTGCAAAATATCTGTATGTCTGCACGGAGCAGCTACAGAACACAAGCGGTAGACAAATCAAGAGCCGGAAAATACTGTGCATAGCTATGGTGGTAAGGAATTAGCGGATGTTAGTCATCACTAAACGTGTATCAGTTTCGGTTCATTATAGCAAGTTTCACCCCTAACTGCAAGCGTGGATCTCATTTTGTTGAGAGGTTTCTGCATTTTGGTTGCCGATGGCGCAAAAACACTCCTGTAAGGGGCGGTCGGAGCTCCGGCCTGACAAGCGAAAAAGCCAAGGCGGAATCCTTGGCTTGCAGGTGGTGTTTTGTTCGGTTTTAATTGACTATCACATTGAGTTATGATATACCCCGTGCGCGATGAAGTTCATTCGTTCTACATTTTTCTTAGTCAGCCTATTGGTATTGTCTGTATTGCAGGTGTCCTGTGTGGACGTGAATGCTCCGTTGGAATCTGGAGAGTTGCCTTTGCATGCGGCGCTGGAGAAACGAGATGTGGCTGAGGTGAGGCGTTTGCTGGATGCCGGGGCTGATCCGAATTTAAAGAGCTCGGGCTTGCTGAGCCGTACTCCTTTGGAAGCCGCTCTGGTATATGGCAAGGGCGAAATGGATTGCATTCATGCTTTATTAGAGGCTGGGGCGAAGATTGGAGCGGATGAAGTGCAGCAAGCCGCGACCTCCCGTTATCCGCAGTACCTCCGAGCCGTGCTAGATGCCGGTGGGGTGGTTCCCCGCGTTGGGCCCAATCAAAGGGAGACTCCCATTTGGAATCGGCTCAGTGGTTATGGCCCCGATGATGATGGTGAGGATACTGTTGTCTGCGCCAACCTTCTGATGGAACGAGGTATCTCGCCCCACGACCCGGTATATGCTCACACCCCACTCCATTCAGCAGCCTCGGTGGGAAATGAGGATTTGGTACGCTACCTGTTGGAGCACGGATTTTCGGCAAATGAAGTCAATGAGGACGGACGTACGCCATTGATGGTGTGTAATGAGAGCGCCTCTATTGCGAAGATGTTGCTGGACGCGGGCGCCGATGTAAATGCCCAAGACAAGGAAGGAAGAACGCCGTTGATGCAGGAGATGATGCGTGAAGATGTGGTTCAGCTGCTGCTGAATGCAGGCGCCAACCCGAACCTGCGTAACAAGAAAGGCGAGACTGCATTGCTGTTTCACCTTCACCACCCGGATTCCATCGGAGGAGGAAACATGGACGCGAATGGGCACTTCATGACATGGATTGGCAGTCAACAAAATGTACCTGTGATAAAAGCGCTGATTGAAAAGGGAACAGATGTCAACAAGCCCGATGCTGAGGGAGAGCGCCCCCTGCAAGCTGTATCAGAAACGGAGCGAGAGGTGCGGGCACTTCTCCTCAGTGCAGGAGCAAAATAATAAAGTGGGGCTAACTCAAAGAATCCAGTCCAGCACCCATATGGGTAAATCCAGAATGTGAGAGGCCACTGTGACAGGCGCATCCGGCACCACCCAGCATATTCCGGCCAGCGGATAGGCAAACAAGGCGCGACTGGTATTCACCCTCGCCTCACCACGCTCGCGGAGCAGAATCAGCGGAACTCCGGATTCTCCTTTCAGCACGGGGTGATTAGCAATCTCCTCAGCTGTCAGGCGAATCGGTCGCGCTCCGGCAGGCAAAGCATTCAGCCACCGGTCATTGTATTGCCGCAGATGCCAACAATCAATCTCGGGTGCATACCATGCAACGATTTCTCCTCTGCTGTTGCGAGCGGGCATCCATCCTTTGGCTTTCGGATCTCCGCCACCTATCCAAGTGGGT
>JAFWZG010000112.1 GCA_017517385.1 Akkermansia sp. | reverse complement strand
GTGATGAGGGTGGCTTGCTCCAAACACAGCTTGCCGCCGTGCTTTGCCATGAGGCCGTCCACACTGCCGCCCTCGCACAGATCCATCAGGATGTAGAACACGCCATTGGCGCAGCCGGATTTGTAGGTACGCACTACGTTTTTATGGTCAAGCTGTTCGCTGACCTTTGCTTCTCTGAGAAACAGGGTCTTTGCCTGTTCGTTTACCGCCATCTGAGGCAGCATAGTCTTGAGGGCAAAGTATTTGCCGGTCTTTTTCTCCCGTACCTTCCAGACCTCGCCCATGCCGCCGCGACCAAGACGCTGTACCTTTTCATACCCTTCCACGGGAGAAGGTTCCGCACTCTGCGCAGCGCCGCCGATCATGGCTTCCAGCAGAGCTTTCAAAATAATCTCTGCTTCGTCCCGCTTATTTACACAATCGGGACAGAGAGTCTGATCCGAAGACTTGGGGATGAAAGTCTTGCCGCACTGAGCGCATTTTTTCTGCTTCTTCTTCTCGGTCTCCAACAACGCCTGAAGACGCTCAGCTTCCTTGCGCTTGGCTTCCTCACGCTTTGCAGCTTCTTCGGCAGCTTTCTTTTCTCGTTCTGCTTTCTCTCTGGCAAGACGCTCTGCTTCTTTACGCTGATTCTCTTCTTCTTTGCGGCGCTGTTCTTCTGCAAGCTTTGCGGCCTTTTCCTTTGCAAGACGCTCCTGTTTTGCTTTTTCTTTTGCTATGCGCTCCTGCTCGGCCTTTTCTCTGGCAATGCGTTCTTTTTCCTTGCGTTCCGCTTCCAGTTGAGCCTGCTTTTGCGCCTCCAACAGTTCCATCAGCCGCTGTTTTTCCGCTTCAAGATAGCAGTTTTCGCAGATGCGCTCTCCGGTGGGGGAATAATACAGTCCCGCATCACCGTCAGGCAGAGTGCCGCTGCTGATTGGATTTACCGCATTTTCCGGCAGCACCGCACCACATACGGCACAAAGCTCCGGTGCCTCGATACGGCACAGAAGCTCACACTGCTTTCCGAGGCGCAGTACATCCCCATCCTTTATTGTATATTCATCGTGCCGCAGGGCTCGCCCTTCCTCCCAGGTCTGGGTGCGCTCCCTCTGTCCGATTTTTTCTTCATTCAAAAAGGTCCCGTTCAGGCTGCCGAAGTCCTGCAGCTTCACATCAGGAGGGGCAATCTGCAGAAGGCAGTGGTATCGGGAGACTGTTTTTTCGGGCAGCACGATTCCGCAATCGTCCTGTCTGCCAACATAGATGTGTTCCACGCCTTCGTATTCGTATTTCTTTCCGGCGAGTGCGCCGCGTGTAACCTCAATGATTACTTTTCCGCTCATTTATTCTCCCTCCTGTTTTCTGCTCAAAAGTTCCAAAAGCTGTTTGCACTCGGCTTGGTCAAACAGGTTTTCCTCATTCAATACTTCAAGGACATCTCTGATATAGTCCATCAAACCATAGCCGCCGAAGCTTGTGTAATGGATTTCAAAGCAGCGATCTTCATCGGTCAATTCACTTTTTTCGTAATAAGCCATCAGCTTTTCGCTGCAGTCCAGCCGCAGCTTGTAGTCTGCCAGCAAAATGTGGTCGCAGCCATCTTTCGACGCAGACAAACGCTTACAGATACGAACCAGGTTTTCGTATTCATAGGTGGGACAGCGCCCATGGGCATCCTGCATCAGACAGAGGATCGCCGCATCCAGTTTGGTTTCCGGCTCCGAAACAGGTCTGAGCCTTGCAAGGGTGAGCATGGCATCAAGTTCTTCCACGGTCATATTGGAATACAGACCAAAGGCAATCAGCTTTGTTCTCAGATAGCGGGTAGTGATGGCTTTTCTGCCCTTGATGGGATAGAGAAGATTTCTCAAATTAACCGGCAGTTCTGCGGCGACAGACATTTCATATATGGTCTGCTCACCGATGTACAGCATGATAAAATGCACAAGCTCTGCCGTCATCCGCTGTCCTTTGGCGTTTCCGGTAAAATCTTTCTCATGCTCGGAAAACCACCCTGTCATCTGCCCCTGTTGCGCAGCCTCACGCAGCTTTCCGCTCATGACGCTTGTCGCCAGAGAGCCGGAAGCATAAGATATTGCAAATTCTGTCAAACCAAGACGGTCAATGAATTCCTGATAGAGTTTAACTGCGTCCTCACGACCGGCGCAATTTATCAATAACAACTTGGCCGCACTGTCCAGAGGATTTTTGGCGTACAGCTTGGGATAACCGTTCCGGTAAAGGAAGGTATCCAACTGCTCGGCATCCATGCCCAATGCGATGCCCAGCTCTTTCATACGCTCCTTACCGTTGGGCTTCGCTTTGCCCTGCCTCCATTTATC
>JAFWZG010000052.1 GCA_017517385.1 Akkermansia sp. | reverse complement strand
AGGGTATCCGGCGAGGAGAGATAGAAGAGTTGCGGCAGGAACATTAGTTCCGGGACCAATCACACGCCGAGAAACCGCCGTATGCCATAAATGGCACGTACGGTGGTGTGAGAGGGGGACGAAAGTCCCCCTACTCGATTTATCGAGATGTAAATGTGGCAGAGGGCTCTTTATTCGAGCTGCTCTCGCTCTTTTTTCTGCTCATCCATAGCCACCTGATAATTGTTCAGAATGGCACCCACCACGAGGTTCAGCAGCAGGAAGGCGGAAATGACAAACCAGCTCACATGATACACCGTAATCACAGTCGGAGAAGCTTTAATTAAGCCGTAACGATGGGCGGTAAGAAGATTATAACGCACGTCCGTCCAGTCATCACCGGTCATCACGCGAAAAAGAGTAAACATGGACTCATGCAGCGTACCATACGGCTCCGGTGAATTAGTGGGGGCATGCGGCGCCTCTGAAACCAGCAACTCATATCGCTCACGAGACTCTGCTGGAAGAGTATCCGGTTGCGGCAGTTTGAAAAGTGACACACCGATGATGGCGAAAAGGTACAGGAAAATGAGATAGAAGCAAAGGTTATAGAACAGCGCACTCATGGATTTGATGAGCACCGCGATAATCAGCTTAATTTCCTTACTGGTACGCAGCAGGCGCAGCACGCGGAACACACGCAGCACTCGCATCGCCATGGCCATGGAGGCATTCGGCATCAAATCCTCCGGTATATAGCCTATGATGACCAGCGTAAGATCAAAGATATTCCAGCCGCCGGTAAAGAAGCTACGGTTATCCTCCGCCGCGATATAACGCATGATTATTTCCACAGTGAAGATACCGAGAATAACCTTCTGCACGAGTGCAATGACCGCATTCGCGGTGTAAGTCTCCACGCCGATAAGGGCAGAGTTTATCAGAATAACCGCCACTATCAGAAGCTCGAACAGGCGGTTCGTCGTTATTTTCTCACAAAAATGTTTCATAACTTTCATAAAGAAGAATAAACCGGCGCCTTTCTTTCGGCACTTAGGAAGCCAATTTAAGCCCCTCTCTTGTGTAGTTTTTCGTTTTGCTCGTTTGTGTGTTGGTTAGATTATACACGCACACGATACTTTGCACAAGAAAAAAGAGGGGCTTAAACTGGTGTCTTAAAATCAGGCGCCATATTAGGCGAAAGCCGACACCATAAGAAATTAGCATAATTATTCCAATGCAGACTCGTCATCCCTCCGCCCCATAATCCGCTTCATATCCCGAATCAATTCCTCAGTCATCAAGCGTTCACATGTACGATTCACATGCACAGGATCCTCAAAGAACTCTTGGCGGTGACTAAACTTGGGGCCATAATCCAAGAAGTGTATTCTTGGATCACTATCAGCTAACTGCTGATAATAATTACGCATGTACTCATACGCTTCAGGATTCGAACGTCTGTACGCGTCAATTATCGGAGGATGAACCAACACTACTTGGCAGCCATTTTCAAGCAGGAAATCCAGTGTCTGACGGAATATGGCCACCTTCTCTTCTGGCATGTTTACATTCCACGAATAAGAAGCACACCATCGAGCATCACTGATAACCCCGTTCTGGAAACTTTTCCAATAGCCGAACCAACCGCGCAGAGAACGATATACCATATTATCTGTAAAACGCGACGCACGGAAATATTTGTGTAAGTAATAATCATGCCACTCGGTCGCCTCCCGCTTCACCAACTCATCCATCGGCGGACTATCCATAAAAGGATAGAACAATTTATACGAATTCAAGCTAAGATCACCTTCACTAAACATGAATGGATCAACGCCGTAAAGAACATACGGAACTGAGCCATCTTCCTGTTCAGCCAAAAAGTGCTTCATCATGGCATAACGATCCGCCACCATCACACCTTCGCGGCAATACTTTGAAACACGAACGCCTAACGCTTCTTCCATCAGCTCTTTATCACACGATTTCATCATGTGTGAATGTCCCACAAGAAGAATATCTGCCTCCTGATCCAAGCCATAATAATGCTCAAGTCCCTTCTGCAAAAAAGCAGCAACGGCCCAATCCATGGCTATTACCATGCTCAGAAATACCAGCACCTTCAGACATTTCTTTTTCATAACGTCAGAATTTAAAATATACAAACTGAGAGGCGCTAGCCGAGAACAACGATATACAAACAATCATAAGAGCAAAACCAGCAGACCTCCACAGCCAATGCGTGGGAAGCTTCTTTTTATACTGAGCATACTCTATCACAATAAAGCTTATCAATACCCCTATGGTAACAGCTGCAATAGGCGCAAGTTTTACGCCATACTTGACAGGGGTCCACGGACCGGTAAACATTTTTGCAATCATACTAGCGGCCTCTGCTGAATTCTCAACCCGGAAGAACACCCACGCGAGCGTCACACCAACAAAAACTAAAATTCTGTAAAATATGTTCTTACCAACAAAACCAGTAAAATATTCAGTCAGATATAGCACAGCATGAATAGCCCCCCATATTACAAATGACCAAGTAGCACCATGCCATACACCGCTTAATATAAATACACATGATATATTCAGAAGCCAGCGAACACGGGAAACTCGATTTCCACCCATTGATATGTATACATATTCAGTAAACCAACTGGTAAGAGATATGTGCCACCGGCGCCAGAAATCCTTAATGGAAGAGGCAAAATACGGGAAGTAAAAGTTCTCCATCAACTTTATTCCCAGCATACGCCCCACTCCAATTGCCATGGAGGCATAACCACTGAAATCACAATATATCTGAAAACTATACAAAACAGCGGCCACAGCCAACGACCCACCGGATGCAGAGAGCCCCTGTGCATAAATAGCATCAACCCACTCAGCCAGACGATCCGCAATTACCATTTTTTTAAAAAGCCCCCACGTAAAGGTCTGAGCTCCTTCTACGGTATTTTCCCAACTAAAAGGCAATTTTTCTCGCAACTGAGGAATAACATTGCGAGCTCGCTCGATAGGACCGGACAAAATCGTTGGAAAAAATGCAATAAAAAGAGATACATCCAACAAAGTATATTTCTCTGTTATTTTCCCGCGATATATATCTAGTGAATATGTAAGTGATTGAAAAGTGAAGAAAGACAACCCAACAGGCAGCCATAAGCTATCGGTATAAACCGGGGCATACTTAAGCACTACCAGCGGTACTAAAGAGAGAATAACATCCACAGAAATAATTAATTTCTTCTGCTTTTCTGTTAAACCACCTCGCTGTAACCAACGCCCGCCAATAAAGTTTACCAAAGTTACAAATAAAAGTAACAATGGATAGTATATGTGCAAATTGGCGTAAAACGCGTATGATGCAATCAGCAAGAGCACATTGCGCGCCTTACACAATAAAAGCCGATTGGCTATATACACAACTACAGCAACTAGAAAAAAGAAAAGAACAAACTCCGGTGTATTGAACTGCATATTAATCAAGTCTACAGTAGAGGAAAATCAACCTAATCATGCTTAGTGCTTTTTCCAGCCCGGCTTGTGGCGGGAGGCAAGCTCATCCACCACCTGCTCAATACGCAGACCTTTGGACGTAAGAAGAACAATGAGGTGATAGAGCATATCAGAGGCCTCATATACGAGGCGCTCATTCGTGCCATTGCAGGCTTCAATACAAGCCTCCAGAGCTTCCTCACCCACCTTCTGCGCCATGCGATTCACGCCATCGCGGAAAAGAGAGGTCGTGTAAGAACCCTCAGGCATTTCCTCGTGGCGCTTATTGATGAAGTCCTGCAGTTCAGTGAGGAAAGGCAGCGAGCTGGGCTCATTTTTCTCACCCCAGCATGTATCGGTACCCGTGTGACACACCGGGCCATGAGGCGTAGCTTGAATGAGCAGAGTATCATTATCACAATCCACCTTCACGCTCACTACCTCCAGATAGTTACCGCTGGTTTCCCCCTTGGTCCACAGGCACTGGCGGCTGCGGCTCCAGAAACACACACGGCCGGTCTCCTGAGTGCGGGCATAGGATTCCGCATTCATGTAACCAAGCATGAGCACCTTACCGGTGGAAGCATCCTGAATGATGGCCGGCACGAGGCCACCGCATTTGTCAAAATCGATTGTCATGGTATTTCCCTTTCTGAAAACGGAGGTGAAAATCACAGAATCATTTTCTCGATAGGCAGCACAAGAATACCCTGAGCGCCGGCTTCTTTCAGGCGACCAATGATATCCCAGAAGCAAGCTTCATCCAGCACAGTGTGAATGCTGCACCACCCCTTCTGAGCGAGAGGCATGATGGTGGGGCTCTTCACGCCGGGCAGCTCTGCCACAATCTGCTCCACGCACTCCTCAGGAGCATTCATGAGCACATAGCGTTTATCGGCTGCCGTCATCACGGCGTCCATACGGAAGAGGAGCTTATCAAGAATCTCGCGCTTTTCCGCTGGCAAGTTCTTGTGGGCAATAAGCACGGCCTCACTTTCCAGCACCACTTCCACCTCTCGCAGGTTGTTGCTCACAAGGGTGGCACCACTGCTCACGATATCAAAAATAGCATCAGCCAGTCCAATGCCGGTGGAAATCTCCACAGAACCGGTAATCACGTGGATATGAGCCTGAACGCCCTGCTCTTCCAGCCACTTGCGAAGGATGACGGGGTAGGACGTAGCAATACGGCGCCCCTGCAGCCACTGCGGGCCGGTGTATTCAAACTCCTTGGGAACAGCTATGCTCAGGCGGCAGCCGCCGAAGCCCAGCTTTTTAACGATATCAGCATCCCCGCCTCGCTCCAGATACTCGTTAAGCCCCACGACGCCGATATCAGCCACGCCGTCAGTCACGGTCTCGGGGATATCATCATCACGAAGGTAAAGCACCTCCATGGGGAATTTACGAGCAGAAACCAGTAGCGTTCTCTTGGATGAGCTAACCTTAATTCCGGCTTCCGCCAGAATTGCCATGGTGTCCTCGTTAAGACGCCCCTTGGATTGGACCGCAATTCTCAGTTTCATATCTTCTGTATGTTCGGGGATAAGTTATTTCCATGCACTCCATGTGCGCTGAACGAGGTATCTTATAGACTGAATGGCAGAGCATGTCAAGCCGCTTTCCCGTCATGAGCAATATATGGCAACCTATATATCAAAACAGCCTCCCGTTCTGAAAACGGGAGGCCGAAAAAATACGGTGAGAGTTCAGGAATCAGAGCTCCTCAACGGCGGGCATATCCTGTATCTCAGCATCGCTCATAGTGTCCACCGCTGTTCCGGCGGCATCCTCCGCTGCGGGAACAATGTCAGCAGCGGGCTCGGGAGTGGGCAGCTCCTCTCCGGCGGTGCCGCCGTCTACCTCAGGAGCCGTGAACTCCACAGCCTCATAGCTGATGGTCTCCTCAGCGGGAGCGGGTTCTACAGCGGGAGCGGGTTCCCCAGCGGGAGCCGCAGGCTCAGCATCCAGAGCAGGAGTGGGCAGCACGGGGGTATCAGGCTCTGCGGGCGTGCTTTCAGGAGCGGCTGCGGAGGGCTGCAGCACCGTGCGAAGATGCTCAGCAGTTCTGGTGAGCCCAAACTGCAAGGCTATATCCAGAGCATTGCGGCCTTCGGCATCAGTAGCCAGCACAGCGGAATTTGCCACGGGCTTACCATCTTCAGCCAGTTTCTTTTCTCGTTCCGCGATGGCCTTCAACTGGCCAAGCACGAAGTAATGAATGGCAGCATCATACTCCTGCGTATTCTCTGCCTTGCCGGCAGCAAGCACAGTCTCAAGCAGCACAGTGAGCTTGGTCTCAGGATTTACTTCGATAATGGCGGAGCCGAGGCGCTCAGCACGAGCTTCACCGCTCATACGAGCCATATCATCCATCCACTCAGCCACACTGCGCGCAGCGGGAGGATTGCTCAGCAGCTCGATAGTTCCACGGTAAGCCGTCTCACGCTCAGAGGAGAAAATGAGTGAGAACCAGAAGTTATCACGCTTACTATATGCACCCTCACCACCGGCGACGAGCTCAGCAGCAGTCTGACCGGCGTTGTTCTTCAGGGACGCATCAGCTCCGAGGGAAAGCAACATGCGCACAGCCTCGTTGTTGCCACGCATGGCAGCCAGCATCAGCGGAGTATAGCCGTTGTTTTCCTTGGCGTTCACATCCAGCCCGGCCTCCACCAGCAGCAGCGTGCAGTAAGGCATGCCGCTCCAGGAAGCCCAGTGCAAGGCGGTGAAGCCATCCTTATCCTTAGCCTGCACATCAATACCGGGCTGAGAGAGAAGGTTTCGCACATAGTACAAGCGGGCGAGGTCTCGGGAAAGAGCGTCCTCCGGGTTGTTATAGTTAGCGTATACAGCCCACATGAGCGGAGTACGGCCGGTGGAATCAGCGGTGTTAACGAAGTTCGCGTCACCTTCCTTACCGGATGCAAGCTCACGCAGGTACACGTTATCAATTTCCTCGCCGTTCTTATCCGTCTCCAAAGCACCCTTACGGATGAGGGACACGAGGGAGTCCGTAGCGGAGGTCTGCTCGAAGGGCTTCATGGCGAGGTTGCAGAGGTAACCAAGCGTACCCATGACAAGCATGAGCTTCAGCATATCCTCCACAATACCGCCCCAGGACGTACCGGTGAAAGGAACACCGGGGTACTCAGGGTTATCGCCGTAGTCATTCGTACCAGCCTGAGAGGGCAGCAGGAAGAACACCAGCAGAGCCACATGCAGCACGCTGCAGAAACCGGCCACAAGAATCAGATTAACGCTCTCAACCCACTCAGGAGCAGCCGCACCGGTAAGCAGAGGCAAAATCTGGAATGCAACGGAAATGATTTCCACTACTACCAGCATCCAGAAGAAGAAGCGGCTCACGCCGGCATCATGCAGGCGGCGCACCACATGCCACTGAATACAGATAAGATATACCGCCATAACCAGCAGACAACCGCACACGACAGTGCCGCCAATCAGCTGCAATTCACCAGTGGTAGCAGATGCTACGGCTCCCGCAATAAGCACAGCAAGTAGCAAGAGGTACGGCGCGAACACGGGCCAGAACTTTGCGCGAGTCTCACGCCCGGCGTTGATTTTAGTATCAGACATGGTAAATGAGATTTTCTATGGGTTAGGCGTTCTGGGTGGCAGTTTCTTCATTTTCAGCTGCTGCCTCGGGCTCATCAGCCTTTTCGGCGGCGTCCTCTTCAGGGTGGTCAGACACGAAGCTGTCCTTGGTCAGGATGATAGCCAGCGGAGAGATAACAGCCATGATGAGATAGAGGGTCCACATCAGCTCAGGGGAGTGCCAGAAGTCAATGTGACCGGTATCCATCTTGGCGGCGATACCATCGTAACAGAAGTACGAAACAAGCAGACCGCCCACCACGCCGTTAATCGGCTTGGCAATGAACATGGGCAGAGCGGAGAGTGACATGTAGGAAGCCACCTTATCCTTGGGAGCCACGCGAGCCACGTATTCAGAGAATCGCGGGCTGAACAGCAGCTCACCGGCGGCAAAGATGATAATCTGAGCAACAACGGCAAAGAAGTATGCCTGACCGAGTGTCTCAATACCGGGAATGACGAAGTACCACTCCGGCGGAAGAGCCAGCAGCAACATGGAGGCCGCGGAGATGGACATACCGGAAATCATGAGTTTAACCGTGGAGAAACGGTTAAGGATGGGGATGATGATGATAAGACCGGTAATGATGATGAAGGGATTGAAAGAGTTAATGATACCCAAATCGAAGTCATCACCGATGGTGCGCAGATAGTACTGCGGCATCACAAGGAACTGCAGGGTGAAGACCAAGCGCACACCGAGCGTGAGCACAAGGAAAACGATGAGCTTCTGGAAAGCGCGCTCACGGGCCACTTCACCGATAAGCTGAAGAGGACGGCGCTGGGCAGCTTCCTTCTTAGCAATACGCTCCTCAGGCACAGCGTAGTAGTTCTCATCAATGAAACGAGTAAAGATGAAGGCAATCACGTTACAGGCTGTACCAAAGTTAATTACCCAGAACAGACCATCCACACCTTCGCAGGCGCCACGAATGGGATCCACCACAGCCATACCAGCCAGGAAAGCGCCGATGTTCATGAACAGGTAATAGAAGTTGAAACCTGTGGGACGAGCACGCAGCGTGGTAAAGCGGCGGATGGAGGTGGAGATACAGGGGCTCATGAAAGCCGTACCGAAGGAGAGGATGCCGATACCCGCGATAACGAAGAAGCGGGAGCTATCTTGGCTCATCTCCAGTACCTGAGTACCGAAGTCGGAACCCAGTGCCATAATGAGGCGGCCGCCAATCAGCAGTGTAAAGCCGATGAGATACGTACGCTTCAGACCAATAATGTCACAAATCGTGCCCACGGCGAACACGAAAAGGGACAGGAACAGTGTGTACATGCCGACCCAGAAGGGTGCGTCCGCATCACGGAAACCGCAGTAATCCTTCAAGAACAGCGTGAACACAATGATAAGAGAGAAATACGACAGACCATCAAAGAATTGGATGAAGTTGGTCAGCCAGAAGTCCTTGCCGCACTCGCGCAGCACTTTGAACTCTGAGAAGTATTTCACAATCGGGTTGACCTTGGTGGCCAGCTGGTTGTTTTCTTCGCTCATTGTTTTGGTGTTGTGGGGTGTGTTTTCTCTACTGCAGCACAGCGCCACGGCTGGCATTGGTAGCCAGTTTACGATAACGCTTGAGCCACTTTCCGGAAATCTCCTGCATGGTGGGCTGCCACTGAGCGCGGCGGGCCGCAATTTCCTCTTCGCTCAAATCCACAGAGAGAGAGCGATTCGGGATATCAATGGAGATGATATCGCCATCCTTCAGCAGGCCAATAAGGCCACCTTCAGCAGCCTCAGGGGATACATGACCGATACAGGCACCATGAGTAGCACCGGAGAAACGGCCATCCGTAATGAGAGCCACGCAGTTGCCCAAGCCCTTGCCCATGATATAGCTCGTGGGGGCAAGCATTTCCTGCATACCTGGGCCACCCTTAGGCCCTTCGTTGCGGATAACAACCACATCACCGGGCTTCACCTTATCAGCAAGGATACCGGCACAGGCTGATTCCTGACTCTCGAAAATCACGGCCGGACCGCTGTGCACCATCATTTCGGGCAGCACGCCGGCTTTCTTCACAATAGCGCCCTGCTCTGCCAAATTACCGAACAGCACGGCAAGACCTCCGTCCTTGGAATAGGCATTATCCAGAGTGCGAATGACGGCATCATCCTTTGTAGAAAGACCATCAATCTGCTCACCCAGAGTCTTGCCGCTCACGGTGGGCACATTTGTATTCAGCGCACCAGGAATCTTGTTGATTTCGGCCAGAATGGTCATGATACCACCAGCACGGAGCACATCATGCATGTGGTAGCGGGAGCTGGGAGCCACCTTGCAAATGTTCGGCGTGCGCTTGGAAATCTCATCAATGCGCTTCAGGTCATATTCGAAACCGGCCTCGGCAGCAAACGCGAGGGTGTGCAGCACAGTGTTGGAGGAACCGCCCATGGCCATATCGCAGGTGAACACATTATCAATGGCAGCCTCAGTGATGAGGTCACGGGGCAGCGGTCCACCCTGCTTCGCCATCTCCACGGCGCGGCGAGCAGCCGCGCGCCAGAACTCCTTACGCTCCTCAGAGAGAGCCAGCAGCGTGCCGTTGCCCGGCAGAGCCAAACCCAGCACCTCGCAAAGGCAGTTCATGGAGTTTGCCGTGAACATACCACTGCAGGAGCCGGCACTCGGGCAAGCATTGCACTCAATAAAGTGCAGCTCGTCTTCAGAAATCTTGCCGGCATTACAGGCGGCTACAGCCTCGAACACGCTGTTGAGGTCTAAATCCTCGCCATTGCGGCCCTTGCCCACGGCCATGGGGCCGCCAGAGCAGAAAATCGTGGGGATATTGCAGCGCAGCGCGCCCATCACCATACCGGGAACGATTTTATCGCAATTCGGAATGCAGATGCAAGCGTCAAATGCGTGAGCACTCAGCATGGTCTCCACGCTGTCAGCAATCAGCTCACGGCTGGCCAGTGAAAACTTCATACCTTGGTGGGCCATGGCAATACCATCGCACACGCCGATGAGATTGAACTCGATGGGAGTACCGCCGGCCTTTCGCACTTCATCCTTGATGAGCTCAGCCACCTTATTCAGGTGAACATGCCCGGGAATCACTTCATTGAAAGAGTTGCAGATTGCGATAAAGGGCTTCCTGATGTCTTCATCAGTCATGCCCGTGGCACGCATCAAACTGCGATGCGGTGCACGCTCAATGCCGGCTTTTGTACGGTCAGATAACATAGCGCGCGGATTTTACCACGTTTCTAATCAGATTTCCAGCATAAAATTTTTTACTGAGCCGGAAACACGTTTCATATTGACATGAAACCGCATGTCTGCTAGCATGTGGGGGATATGAAAATTTTTCATCTGATTCCGGCCTTACTGGCCTTTACTGCAGTCGCAGCCGAAACGCCCACCAGCGAGCAGCCTGCTCCTACTGCCACAATTGAGGCACCTACTCCGATGGCTCAGGCTATCGCCCGAACCACATTTGTGACTGACGTGAAACCCAGCACTGAAGCGAAGTATTACATGTATGTGTGCTCTGCCAGCTGGTGTGGCCCGTGCCGCATGGTGATGCCCCGCCTTGTAGCTGAATACCCCAATATGATGGCAAATAAGGACGTAGAAGTTATTTTGCTCTCTTGCGATCGCAGCCCTGAAGCAGCTCGCAACTACATAGAGCATTACAACGCGCCGTTTGCCACGCTGATGTACAGATCACCAGAGGCCGCAGCCATGCCGGGCTTCCCGAATGATATTGTCGGCATTCCGCACATCGTGGTGGTGGACGCGTACGGCAAGCTTCTGTACCGTGGGCACGGACTGCGCTACAAGGATTGGCAGCGTGAAATTCAGAACGCAGCTAACGCCCAGTAACGTTATGGCCGAGACACTCTCTGATATCCGCACGCGCCGCAGCTGCCGCAAGTACAAGAGCGAGCAGATTAGTGACGAGCAGCTGAACACCGTGCTGGAGGCAGCCACTTGGACACCCACCGGCAAAGGCCTGCAAACACCACAGCTCGTTGTGGTGCAGGATGCTGCTACCCTGAAGCAGCTCTCCGTACTCAACGGCTCATTCATGGGCTGGGGCCCGGATAAGGACCCGATGTACGGTGCCCCCACCGCCGTGCTGGTATTCACGGATACCACAGTCCCCACCGGTCGCGATGACGCTGCGCTCATGATGGGAACACTCATGCTCGCTGCTCATGCCGTGGGTCTTGGTTCCTGTTGGATTAACCGCGGCAAGCAGATGTTCGATAGCGCTGAGGGCCGTGAACTCATGGAAAAATGGGGCGTTGCTGACAAGTATGAAGGCCTCGCCATCTGCATTCTCGGTTATCCCGAGGAGGGTGGCATTCATGAGCCCAAGCCCCGCCGCGAAGATTACATCATCCGCGCCTGATAAACGACTTCAAACAAGCAAACAAACACCCGCAGCCTTAATCGGTGCGGGTGTTTTTCATTTAGCGTCATAAAATCACTGATTTTCTCGGAGTTTCTTAAGATACTCCATGCGCTCAGTAATGCGCAGTTCCATGCCATTGGTAGTGGGGTGATAATACACGCGTCCTTCGGGTAAGTAGGCCTGGGGCACGTAATGGTCATCACCAAAGTCGTGGGCGTATTTGTAATCAGTATCCTCCTCGGACACGCCACGCAGGCGAGCAAGTTTCTTGCGAGTGGGAGTGGCCAAGTGGTCCGGTACGGCAAGAGTTTTCCCTTCGCGCACATCCTGCAGAGCGGCATTAATAGCAGCATAGGCAGCATTGCTCTTGGGCGCCGTGGCGATATACACCGTGGCATGAGCCAGAGGAATGCGAGCCTCGGGCATACCAACCATTTCAGCTGCCTGAGCTGCCGCAAGTGCCACGCGCAAAGCGTTGGAATCCGCCAGCCCCACGTCCTCACTCGCGCAAATAACGAGTCGACGAGCAATAAAGCGGATATCCTCGCCGGCATTTAGCATATAAGCCAGCCAGTAGAGAGCGGCATCCGGGTCACTCCCACGCATGGATTTAATGAAGGCGGAGATAGTATCATAATGGCCATCCCCTGCCCGGTCATACTTTATGGCTTTTTTCTGGATGGATTCCTCGGCCACAGCAAGGTCAACATACACCACACCATCAGCTGAGGCAGGAGTAGAAAGCACAGCCACCTCAAGCGCCGTAAGAGCTTTGCGAACATCACCATCCGCCTTCAGCGCAAGGTGAGCAAAAGCATCATCCGCCACTCGGAGCTTCATGTACCCTAACCCCCTCTCCGGGTCCGAAGCCGCGCGGCGCAGTAGTGAGATAATCTCGGTATCCTGCACAGGCTCCAGCGGAAAAATCTGAGAGCGAGAGAGCATAGCCGAATTGATGGCGAAGTAGGGATTCTCCGTTGTCGCACCGATGAAACGCACAGTTCCTCGCTCCAAGTGCGGCAACAGCACATCCTGCTGGGCCTTGTTGAAGCGGTGAAGCTCATCCACAAAAAGGATGGTGCGCTGGCCATGCATCGCTTCACGCGCCTTAGCCTCCGCGATTTTCTCACGGATATCGCTCACGTTTGATTCCACGCCATTAAGCATGACGAAGTAAGCGCTCGTCTGCCGGGCTATAACGTAGGCCAGCGTAGTCTTCCCCACACCGGGAGGGCCGTAGAAAATGAGGGATGAGAAGCGATCCGTCTCAATAGCTCGGCGAAGGAGCTTACCGGGAGCAAGCAAATGCTGCTGCCCGGCGACCTCTGCAAGAGACTCCGGCCGCATGCGGGCAGCCAAAGGCATAGCGACTGCGGCTTTCTCCTGCTGCGGAGCCTCATTACGCCCAAAAGGTGTGAATAAATCCATCAAAGTATAGAACAAATACACGGCGTGCCTTCACAATGCTCCGGCACGCCGCAAAATGAGCGGATAAATGTTTATCACTCGTTATCAGTGGAAGGCTCATCAGCCTCAGCAGCCTCAGCCTCCTGAGCAGCCTGACGCTCAGCTTCAATCCGCTCCACCTGAGCCTGCCATGCAGGCACAACGGATTGGGGAGAACCGTTCATGAGAACCTTACCATCGGCATCCACCATGGTGGCGGTAGGAATTCCGCTAGCCATAGAGAAACCGGGCAGACGGTCCACATTGCGGGCCTCGCGGAACACAGCGGGCATACGACAGCGATATTCTTCAATATAGGACTTCACTTCGTCCGCCGATTGGTCCCAACCGATAAGAACGATTTCAGCGCGGCCATCACGGCGCATTTTCTTATACTCCTCCACGACATCCGGCATAGCTTGGCGGCAGGGGCCACACCAGCTGGCGGACTGCAAATATATGTAGACGAGCGCGTTCTGATTAACGCGGCCACTAACACGGCGCACTCGCTTAAGAGCCTGCGGAACGGCACCGGCCCTAGCGCGGCGGTTACGAGCCTGGCGACGGTTGGAAGAAGCGCTGCGGCGCTCCTGTCTAGCAGTAGGAGTGGAGGAGGATTCACGCTCCTGTGCACTCGCAGTCTCAGGAGCTGCTACCAGCAGGCCCAGAGCCAGTGTCATCAGTCTGATTGCTTTAATCATAATTATCTCTTTATTTGGGGGGGTAAGATTTTACAGGAACAATACCACCGCGGCGCAACACGAACTCAGCAAGTTGCTCACTGTACGGCAGTTTTATACCGCTATTCAGGTACCCTACTCTGAATGCGTCAGCCAGCTGAATACAAGCATCCGTATTCCCGGCCGCAGCCTTACGGTGCAAAGCGAGGGCCTCAGCATACGCTTCCACATTCGCGGCCATGGGTACTGTGGGGTTCATATCCTGAAGAAGCGCTAGCAGAAGCACTGGCATCAAATCCGTTCCAGCAGCGGCAAAAGCTGCTTGCCAACGCACAACTTCCGAAGACTGAGCAGGAACGACGGGATTAGCCGGAGCGGGAGTATCCTCATACGTGGCGCGTACTCCCGCGCCACCGAATACCTGCCGCCGGGCGCGCTCCATCTCAGCGGGATCCAGCGTCAGGCTACCAGCTGATTCAGCCGCTGTTACTAACAGGGGCAGCATAACCAGCATGGTAAGGATATAGCGCATACCTTTTTATCGGCGCCTCTGAGCGCGCCTACGGGAGAAAGGATCAGTTACATTTGTCCAAGCTTCCTGAAGACCGGAAGACTCAAAATAAGGCTCATTGCGCAAGCGTTCCATCTGAGCGCTCACCTTATTCTGCTCAATGGACCACTGCTCAATATCGGCATCAGACATTTCTACCGGCACCGGCAGACGCCCGAACAAAGAGGATATTTTACGGGCGGCGTTCTTGGCAGATTGCTCATCATTCACCTCAGCCAGTAGAGCTTGTGCTTCACGCAACGCATTGAACTCGCCATCCAGATTAGCATTCTGAGCTCTGGCGCTATTACTGGCGCGCTCAATATCAGCGAGCTCTTCCTCAGCCATTGCAATAGCCTGCTCATCACCGGCACGACGAGCACGGCGCAGCTCTTCTCGAGCCTTTCGCTCGCGCTCGCGCAGAGCACGGCGCTCCTCCGCACGAGTACGGGGCGCATTGTCATCCTCAGCAGCGGAAACCGCAGGGGTAAGCACAGCAAAAGCAGCCATTATCGTCAGCCATGTGAATCTTAAATACCTCATATCATCAGCAGCTCGTACGCTTGGGTGCATACTAGCATATACTCCAAGCAAAGTCAAACATCTTTTCCACGCTAAATTATTCTTCCTGCATGTTATTGAACCAATTCCCCACCAGCAACGTCAGAGATACTAAACCCTGACTCCCATGAAAAACAAAAACATCACCCGCTACACGTATGAAAACACGGACTTTCAGGGCTGGAGAGTAAGCATCCAGCGCTGTGGCCGCATTATCACACGCTATTTCTCGGACCTGCAGTATGGCTCGGAAGAAGATTCATACCGCGAGGCCATTAATTACCGCGATGAAGTATTCTCACAGATGTCCCAACACAAAGACAAACTGCCGGAATACATGGATGCGGAATTGGCGCACCTGCAGGAACTCCTACGGCAAAAAGAAGCCTCTGTTACTGAGCGGCCTCGGAGGCCTTAAGATAAGGCGTAAGGGCTCGTTCCAACTCGGCACAGGAATAAAAACTTTCCTGCTGAAGCCTATAATACTGCACACTGAGGAGCTGCAGCTGTTCAATAAGCTCCAGCTTCACCTCCAGATTATTATCAATGAAACTCCAGAGTTTGTCTGAGGGAATAACATTGTTAAGTGCGGCAAGCTGAGCAAGATTCTCATTGAGCGGGTTCACTGCCGCAGCGGCGCTTGGGGCATCCGTCACGCCGGAAAGAAGTTCCACCTGCGCAGCAAGCCTGCTCTCCAACTCAGCGCACACTTCCTCCTCCGTCGCAGCCTGAGCCACACATACCGTGGCATAGCAAAGAACCGTCGCTATACAGAAACTCTTCATATGGTGAATATTAGTGCCTTCTTTGGCGCTTGTCAAGCGGAAATCCTGCATTTCCGCCCGCTTACAACACGTTTTTACTTGGCAAACGAGGCATGACAAGGTAGAATAACGAAAGAGAAAATCACCTTCACTCATAAACAGATATGTCAGAGTCCATTTTAATCGTCATCCCGGCCCGTTACGCCTCCACGCGCTTACCGGGCAAGCCTTTGGTCAAAATCGCCGGAAAAGAAATGATTCGCCGTGTAGCGGACATCGCGGAGTCCATCTGCCGCCACAATGAAAATTGCCATTACGTAGTGGCAACGGATGACACCCGAATTCTCGACTTCTGCACCGGTGCCGACATACCGGCAGTCATGACAGCCGAGACCTGCCGCAGCGGCACGGAGCGTTGCTGGGACGCCGTAAGCCAGCAGGCAGAAGCCCCCGGCTTCATCATCAATCTTCAGGGTGATAACCCGCTGTGCCCGCCTTGGGTCATCCAGCAGCTCATTGATGCATGGAAAGCCGCCCCGGCAGATGTATTCACCCCCTGCATTCACTTGGACTGGAATGAGTATGACCGCCTAGTGGAAAGCAAGAAGACCACCCCGTACAGCGGCACCACGGTTCTAGTGGATAAGGACGGCTACGCCATGGCCTTCTCCAAGAGTACAATCCCGGCCATCCGTAAGCCCGAGAAAGCTCGCGCCACTCTTCCTAAGAGCCCTGTGCGCCGCCATGTGGGCCTGTATTCCTACACCTATTCCGCGCTGAAAAACTATTTCGAGCTACCCGAGAGCGATTACGAAATGGGCTGCGTGGAAGGACTGGAGCAGATGCGCTTCCTCTACAATGGCCTGCGCGTGAAGATGGTTGAGGTAGACTATCGTGGCCGCAAGACGACAAGCGGCGTAGATTCCCCGGAGGACATCGAGCGAGTGGAAGCAATTCTCGCTGAATATGGTGAGTATGAGCTCTGATTCACCCACAGCAGGGCTGAATATCCCGCAGCACATTGCCATCATCATGGATGGCAATGGCCGCTGGGCGGAGCAGCATAAAGTCCCCCGTGCCAAAGGCCATGAACGGGGCGGCGAAACTGTGCAGCGAGTACTGGACCTCTGCATTGAGAAAGGTATCCCCTGGCTCACGCTCTACGCCTTTTCAACAGAAAACTGGGGGCGCTCCAAAATAGAGGTAACATACCTGATGAACATGCTGGCGAGCTACCTGAAAGGTCGTCTGCCGGAGCTGATGGAAAAGAACGTACGTCTACATGCCATCGGGGAGCTGCACATGCTGCCGAAGTCCTGCCGCAAACAGCTGGAGATTTGCCTAGAGAAAACGGCAAATAATACAGCTATGAACCTCGTGCTGGCTCTTTCCTATGGCTCCCGTCAGGAAATCACAGCAGCCGCTAGAAGCCTCGCTGAAAAAGTGCAGAAAGGTGAGCTCAAGCCAGAGGATATCACCCCGGAGCTTATGGAATCGCATCTGTACACAGCCGGCATGCCGGATCCGGATTTACTCATCCGCACCTCCGGAGAAATGCGCATCTCTAATTACCTGCTCTGGCAGATTAGCTATTCCGAGCTCTGGATTACGGATGTACTCTGGCCGGACTTCGGACGCACAGAACTTGATGAAGCGTTGCAATCCTACCATGGAAGAAACCGCAGATTCGGTAAACGCTAAGAAGCAGATTTTCCTCATATCCCGCCCGGATTCACTTTCGGGCGGGATTTTTTACGTCTTGCGGGCAGTTTTAGCTTGCAGAGCCTCATGAAGGAGTGCAGAATATACCTATGTTTCGAAGTGTAATCGTACCTATGGGGCTGGCAGCTATCATAGCTCCGGCTATGGCAGCAGAATGGATGACTGATTTGAACGCAGCGCGCGAACAAGCCGCGCAGCAGGGAAAAGCCATTCTGGTAAACTTTACCGGCTCTGACTGGTGCGGTTACTGCATCCGCCTGAAGAGAGACGTACTTGCTAAGCCCGAGTTTGAAAGCTACGCAGCTGACAAGCTTGTGCTGGTGGAGGTAGATATCCCCCGCCGTGCCATTCCGGATGAAGTAAGAGCAGCTCGTCAAGAACTGTGCAACCGCTATGGCGTACGCGGCTTCCCCACACTGCTGGTGCTGAATGCTGATGGTGAGGTACTGGGAGGCTTCTCCGGAGCTCGCCCGAATGTGGAATCCACCACGGTGATACTGGATGAGGCCATCGAACGCGGCCGCCGGCTTGCTGCTGCTAGAGCTCTCAGCGGGCTGGATAAAGCTCGCGCACTCTTTGAGATTTACAAGGATTTCCCCTCTAATTATCAATCCACGTTGGAAACAATCCGCAAGGAAATTGAGGAGACAGACCCCGAAGATACGCTCGGCCTGAGAAGCCTAGTGGCCGCCAATGCTCAGATGCAAAGTCTCATGAATGAGGTACGTGCCCACCACCGCAACTTCCAGATTCAGACGGAAATATTCAACCGTTATCTGGCGGAGGCTCATCCCTTAAACCGAGAGCTAATTATGGAGCGCAAGCGCTCCGTCGTGATTTTCCCTTGCTTGAACGCTATGCTGTACCACGCCCAAACAGTAGAGGACGTACTCAAGGCCCGTGATTATGTTCTTGGTGAAGCAGAAATCAGCTATCCGGAGGATATCAGAGAGCAGATGATAGCAGAACTGCGTAAAACTTTTGAAAATCCGGAAGCACTGCTGCAAAAAGTTCAGCAGATGCGCGCGCGCCGCTAATTGGCAAGCCCCGAAATATTACAAGGCGGGTCATTTGACTCGCCTTATTTTTTACAAAGACTGCAAGCAAGCTTACTCAGCCTGAGCTCCGGCCCGCATGAGAGCATGAATAATAGCCCATCGGCGGCCAGTACTGCGGGCACTGGCCTGCTGCACCGTGGTATCCCCTTCCGGAGTACGCCCTCGCACATCAGCCCCGGCCGCAATGAGCGCCAGTATAGCATCATCAGACTCGCGGTCATCAGCAAGCATCACCTGCAAGGCCGTCATTTTCCGCTCAGCAGAAACCACATCCATGGGTACACCCGCTGCCACCAAAGCACGCACCATTTCAGCGCTGTGCATAATTTCAAACAGAGGGGACTCGCCGCGCGCATTCAGCGCACGCACATCCGCACCATTCCTAGCAAGAAGCTCCACCATCGGAACAGAACGCGCCACATGCAATGCCGTATTACCAGCACCATCCACCGCATTTACCTGAGCACCGGCTCCCAGATACAGCTCGGCCAAAGTCACCTCCCCGCGAGATGATGCTTTCATCAGCGGAGTCATGCCGGATGGAGATACCCCATCAATATCAGCTCCGGCAGCTATCAGCTGGGCCGCCACCCCGAGCGAGCCTGCACTCAGCAGAGGCGGCATGGCTCGACGGCCGGGATTCACCTTAGCCCCGGCTGCCAGCAAAGCTCGCACACCCTCCATGTTATCAAGAGACGCCATCCAGCCCAAAGGAGTCATACCGGCGGAGTCCACAGCATTCTCATCCGCCCCGTACTGAAGCAAAGTACGCACCACTGCAGCTGACTGTGTGCGGGTAAGCGGAACAGAGTTGCCCTTATACGCCCGCCCGTCTGGATCCACCCCCGCTACGAGCAAGCGCCTCACCAAGGCTTCATCACCCTTTTCAGCAGCAGAGACCAACAGAGTAGAACCATTCGGCAACACTCTGGTATAAAGCTCAGAGGGAGTTTGAATCACCCCGTCTTTCATAAGCTCACCTATCGCCGCAAAGCGAGCCTGCCTCGCCTGGCACGAGCAAACAGAAAAGGCTACCACAGCCAGGGCCGCCCCCAGACAGCACATATTCAGCCGACTGAGACACAGGCTGATTTTTGAAGGCGAAATACTTTTGGAAGAGTTCATGAGCATCTGGTATGTGGCCAGTTTAGCAAGCAGAATGCCCGGTGACAAGCATAATTTTCACCCAAGCTTCAAATTAAAAGAAATCATAGAGCATCTGCAAACTATCATGGCCCCCCCTGCAGCAAACACTGATATCATACCTCCCGTACCGGCCTATAACGGTTCGCCTGATAAGGTGCCCTCAGCGCGTTCTATATCATTATGCCGCAAATTAGACTTGCCATTCCGCCATAAAGTATTCATAATCTAGCCATGTTCAAGAACTTGTTAATTGCCGGGCTGGCTGCCATTGTGGCGCCGGCATTCGCTGCAGAATGGATGACGGATCTGGATGCAGCACGAACGAGAGCTGCAGCCGAGAACAAGGCCGTGCTGGTGGACTTTACCGGCTCTGACTGGTGCACATACTGCATACGTCTCAGAAATAATGTTTTTAACAAGCCTGAGTTTGATACTTACGCTGCGGACAAATTTGTACTGGTTGAAATTGATGTCCCTCGCGATAGCAGCCGAGTGGGCGGTCATGAAAACCTGGTAAGAAATCAATCTCTGTGTGAAGAATTTAAGGTGAGCGGCTTCCCGACCGTTCTTGTCATGACGGCAAATGGCACAGTGGTAGGTGGTTTCGTAGGATGCCCCGCCTCCGTACAAGACACCGCTCAGCAGCTTGACAAATCCCTAGAGAACGCACAGCGTCTGGAAGCCGCTAATACCCTGACTGGCGTAGAACGAGCCAAGGCTCTGATGGCTGTTTATGAAAACATGCCGGATGATATCAAGGAAAGCGCTGCTGGCCTTCTGAGTCAGGTTGCAGAACTGGACACTGAAAACGCTACCGGAATTCAAAACTTGATGCGCGAAACTGAGATAATGAATAAGCTCGAACAGGATCTCCGTGCCTGTGGGCGTAATGCAGACCGCGCTCTAGAACTCACCAATGCAGCAATTGCCCAAGTGAGCGGATCAAACCTGCAGATGCTCAATGGCTTGAAACAGCAAATCCTTCTCAGCAAAATTAATGCGGCCTTCTCCACCGCCGAAACTGTAGAAGATGTTCTTGCCGTGAAGGAACTTTACACCCAGATTCTCGAGACTCTGCCCACAGAAGAGCGAGAAGCAACTGCTACCCGCATTAATCAACTCTTCGCCAACCCTGAAGAGCTGCTCAAGCAGATTAAGAGCCAAAACCGCTAAATCCTCCCCCTCCCGATGATGCTTCTGAAGCATACTTTTGCAGCAATTCTTCTGAGTGCACCTGTTCTGACAGGAACTGCGCAAGAAGAAGCCATCACGCTTTTGGACGAATCAACCGAAGCTGCACCTGAAGTAGTAGCCCCGCTTCAGGACGGGTTCGTCGGCTTTTCACCTCAGGCCCTGCAAGAATGGCAAAGCATTGAGCAAGAACTGAACAAGGCCGGAGAAAATCGCGAACTGCAGCTGCGCGCATTGAATGCAGCACTAGAGGGTGAGTACTGCAAGGAAACGGTACTGATTGTGCAAGCGCTCAAGGCTCAGCTTCTGGAAGACATGCTGGAAGAGGTTTTCAAGACTGCTGATTCACATGCTGATATCAATAAAGCTCGAGAACTTCTGGTAGAACTGGTATCCATGAACCCTGATGAGGCACTCAGGGAAGAGGCTATGAGAGCAATAGAGGCTCAATTTGAGGATCCGGATTTCCTGCTCGAACAAATCAGACAGGACCGTGCCGAACGAGCCAGCGCTGAAGCAGCCGCCTCCAACATGGAGGAAGTTTCAGATGAAGATGTGGAACGCATGGAAGAGCTGGACGCAGAGCTCGAGTATATCCCGAACCTGACGGATAAGTTGAACCACCTGAAAGCCCAGCTGCCCCGCAGCTCCCGAAATGTAAAACTCTGGCTGCGTTCTCGTATGTCAGAGCTCCTGACGGAAGAGCTTGGGCGCCTTCAGGCAGCAGGCATCAACACCGTGGATGACGTCATGAAGGTAAAGGCCATTTTTGCCCTCATTATTGATTACTGCTACGAAGAGGCAGACAAACCAGCTGCACGCCGTCAGCTGGAACAGGACTTCAGAGACCCTGAGGCTATTATACAAATGCTGAAACTAGAGGAAGAAAGCATGGAAGGCCCCGAGGATGAAGAAGCCGAGGAGCCGGAAATCCTCACAGCCTAATCCTCTCAGACAAACACTCATTTTAACATAAATCGTCCCCGAAGATGAGCCTCTCCGGGGACGATTCATTTATAAAGACTTGCCACTCTATGCAGAATATGATAGAATGACGGGCAGCATGAAATTCACGGAAAAACTTCAGGCAAGAATCAACGCGACCCGCTCCGCACTCTGTGTAGGGCTGGATCCCCGCCCGCAGACGGAAAACATCAATGAGCTGGCCGACTGGCTGCGCAAGGTGGTAACAGAAACGGCTCCGTATGCAGCGGCATACAAGCCGAATATCGCTTACTTTGAGGCCATGGGCCTTCCCGGGCTGAAAATGCTCGAAGAGCTGCTGGCAGAGATGCCCGCAGACATTCCGGTCATTCTGGATGCCAAGCGCGGAGACATCGGCGAGACCCAGAAGTACTACGCGCAGGCATACTTCGAGCGCATGAAAGTGGACGCCGTGACGCTGAATCCCTTCATGGGCTATGACATTCTGGAGCCCTTCCTGAGCCACCCCGGCAAGGCAGTTTACCTGCTCGCGGTTACGTCAAATGCAGGCTCAGCAGACATTGAGCGTCAGACACTTGCTAACGGCCGCAAAGTATACCAGCTTGTGGGTGACATGGTGGAACGCGCACGCGCTGAGGGTGCCGCTACAGAAGTAGGCATGGTGATGGGCCTTACGAATGCCAGCAGTGAGCTGCTCAATGAGCTGCCGGATGCCCCCCTGCTCATCCCCGGCCTTGGAGCTCAGGGCGGTGACCTGAGCGCACTTACCGGAGGCACCCGTGTGGCACCTCCTGTTATCAACGTATCCCGTGGTATTCTTTACCGTGATCCTGAACTGAGCCTTGCCGAGCGTGCTGAGAAATACGCTCTGCAGATTCGCGAGGCCCTTTCGCTCTGATGAATAACACGCTTCGTCCATGAAACAGTATCTGGAGCTACTCGACGATGTGCTGACCAACGGTGTGGGACGCGATGACCGCACCGGAACCGGCACCATCGGTGTGTTCGGACGCCAGGCCCGCTTCGATTTACGGAAAGGCTTTCCCTGCCTTACCACAAAGAAGCTTCACCTGCGCTCCATCATATACGAGCTGCTCTGGTTCCTCAAGGGTAGCACGAATGTACGCTACCTGCAGGAGCATGGGGTGAGCATCTGGGATGAATGGGCTGATGAGAACGGTGACCTCGGACCTGTGTACGGCAGCCAGTGGCGCAAATGGCCGGATGGTGAAGGCGGCAGTATAGACCAGATTGCAAAACTCATCAATGGCCTGAAGAATAATCCTTGGAGCCGCCGCCACATCGTTACAGCATGGAATGTGGCAGAGGTGGACAACATGGCGTTGCCGCCCTGCCACTGCCTGTACCAGTTCTGTGTTATTCCCGCACAGAAAGAGGGAGAAAAGCATGGCCTGAGCTTGCAGCTGTACCAGCGCAGCTGTGACTTGTTCTTGGGTGTCCCCTTCAATATAGCTAGCTATGCTCTGCTGCTCATGATGGTGGCTCAGGTGTGCGGCTATGAAGCGCGCGAGTTCGTGCACACTTTCGGTGATTTGCACCTGTATAAGAATCATCTTGAGCAGGCACGCCTGCAGCTTACCCGTGAGCCGCGTCCCCTGCCCACCATGAAGCTGAATCCCGAGGTCACTGCCATTGATGGCTTTGATTACGAGGATTTCACACTGGAGAACTATAATCCGCACCCACATATCAAGGCGCCCATCTCCGTTTGACCAGCCCTGACACCATGCCCCAGCCACCGGAATGTGAAGAAAATCCCGCCTACTTGGCGGAGCAGATAATCACCTATATCGGTAACAAGCGTTCACTGCTGGGATTCATCAGTAAGGGCATCATGCAAGTACGCGAGCGGCTGGGGGGCAGAAAACTCAGTTGCTTGGATGCCTTCTCCGGCTCCGGCATCGTGGCAAGGTTGTTGAAACAACATGCTACTGATTTGTACGTAAATGATTTGGAAGATTACGCCCACATCATTAACCGCTGCTATTTGGCCAATGCAGATGAGCTGAACCACGAAGAACTCGCAGAACAACTCGGAGCCCTGCAGGGCGAACTCCTCCACCTGACACCCGGTTTCATTACGGAGATGTACGCCCCGGCTAATGATGAGGATATACGCCCCGGCGAGCGCGCCTTTTACACGCGGAGAAACGCCATGTATCTGGATACGGCCAGCCGCGCTATTCACAGATTGCCAGAGCGCCTATTC
Organism: Akkermansia sp.; assembly: GCA_017517385.1. GTDB lineage: Bacteria > Verrucomicrobiota > Verrucomicrobiia > Verrucomicrobiales > Akkermansiaceae > Akkermansia. The sequence goes on along the minus strand of JAFWZG010000052.1, from coordinate 57,264 downwards.
CCCTTCTTCATGGCCCCCTTGCTCTACGGTGCATCAGTACATACCAACACGGCCGGCGTTTTCAAAGGATTTTATAAAAACAGTGAAGGTCGAGGCCAGTTTGGAGGTGAAGGAAGAAATGCACTTTCCCGCATACTGGGTAATATCGAACTAACGCTACCGGTTTTCTCCAAGCATCACACCACCAATCATATTCTCCATGGCAGAGCTATTCATGCAGTGCAGAATATGCCTGAGGTGGATTTAGCCTACCTGGATCCCCCCTATAATCAGCACCCGTACGGGTCAAATTACTTCATGCTGAACTTGGTAGCCAATTACGAGAAACCGGAATCATACTCCCCGGAATCCGGAATTCCTCGCGGTTGGAAACGCTCCGCATACAACAAACCACAGTCTGCGCGTGATGAGCTCTTCCACCTCATTAATGAATGCCCGGCGCGCTTCATTCTCATCTCATACAACTCTGAGGGCTTCGTTAAATATGATGACTTTATGGAGCACCTGAACTCCATCGGCAAAGTAAGCGCACTGGAAACGGATTACAATACCTTCCGGGGCTGCCGAAATCTCAGAAACAGAGATATTAAATTGAAAGAATACCTCTTCCTCGTAGAAAAACACTAACACCACCACACCTCATGAGCCTTACTTTTACCGGAGTCGTTGCCATGGCAGAAGACCGCGCCATCGGACTAAATAACACCATGCCCTGGCGCCTGCCTGATGATCTCAAACTCTTCAAGCGCCTCACCATGGGCCACCCCATCCTCATGGGGCGCAAAACTTGGCAGAGTCTGGGCCGCCCGCTACCAGGCCGCCAGAATATCGTGCTCACACGTGATATGGATTTTGAAGCCCCCGGAGCCACCGTCATTCATTCTCTGCAAGAACTCGACGGCATGGAGCTTCAGAGCGAAGAAATCATGGTTATAGGAGGAGCACAGATTTATGCCCTCATGCTGCCGCTCATGAGCGGGCTCTATGTATCTGAAGTACACGGCAGCTGGCCGGCGGATACTTACTTCCCTCCTTTCAAAGAATTCTTTTCCCAGCGCAAAGAGCTGGAGAAGTTTGAGGGCTTTGACTCCGTGCTTTACACGAAAGCCTGAAAAATAGAAACAAAAAAAAACGCCGCTGAGTTTCCAGTTCTTCGGAAAGGCTCAGCGGCGGTGCTGTGTTATAATATCTGTGTCTGGTGGGTCATCCATAGATTTATCTTCCTGAGATTAACGGCGTCCACGATGATTATCACAGTGAGCTGCGGAGTGACGGCGTTGCTGCTCTCGGCGGCGCATTTCCTCTCGGCGGCGCATTTCTGCACGACGCAGGGCTTCAAGGCGGTGAGCGTTCACTCTTCGGTGATTATCTACCTTGTGGTGACAGCAACGAGCATCTCGAGAAACTCTTACCTGACCATTTGCCAGATTTACTCTCACTGCTACCTCAGCAGCACTTGCCTGTGCACTTACTACCCCCAATGCCATCAACGCTACGGCTGCGAACTTAACGAATTGCTTTTTCATGATTGTGTTTTCTTTTAATTGTTGTTTTTCTAATTAACGGCGGCCATGATGATTAGCGCGGCGTGCTGCGGCATGGTGGCGCTGCTGTTCTCGGCGTCTCATTTCTTCGCGGCGGCGCATCTCTTCACGGCGCTGAGCCTCACGGCGGTTTACATCTACCCTTCTGTGATTATCTACCTGATGATGGCAGCAATTATCGCTGCTGGAGAGACTGACCACACCATTGGACAGATTTACTTTCAGCGATACTTCAGCGGCGCTAGACTGTGCGCTTGCCATTCCCAGTACCATCACCGCTACAGCGGCCATCTTAACGAATTGTTTTTTCATAATTGTGCTTTCTTTTAGTTGTTGCAGCCCCTCATATGGGGGCCTCTGACCATGAGAACGCACAAAAATACTAAATTCTACAACTTTCTTATCGTTTTTTAACTTTTACCGTTTTTTATCTTTTTATTTTTCTGAAAGGTATCCTGTACGTTCAGCGTATTCAAGAGCGAGAAACTCAGCGAATTCAACCTCTGAGGTATCGGGACTCTCAGTCAGTCGGCGCACGTGTTCCCAAGGCAACAGCCCGGGATACAGGAGATCCAAATCAGAAAAAACGGCATGACATCGGTACTCATTAACAATGTCCGACACAATGTCCTGCTCGGCTTGTGAAAGCGGGGAAAGCTGTTCCTTCCCCTTCCCATCCGGCTCATAGCAAAGATAGAAAAATACGGAGTCCGCACACAAATAATCCGGGCGCTCCAGCCAGAGTTTCAGATAGGCAGGTAGCAAGTAACAGAAAGCAAGCGGCTGTAGATAAGCTAGGGAATCTTCACAGGCACGCAAGAGTTCAGCGCTTATCGAAGGCCAATACCCCCGCGGAGTAGAATCTTCAGCGTTGATATAATCAATCACTTTGGGAGGGCGATAATCATCATCCGCGAGTCCACCCAGCAGTAAACTGATGCCGGCAGGACATGTTCTCTTGCGGAAAGCTTCCTGCAAACGCACAGAAAGGGCCAGCCTTCGAGGGCTATGCGTGAGAGGATTCTTGGGCAACTCTTCCCGGGCAATAGCGAGGAGGTCAGTGACAAGCCGGCGGTGCGCCGCCAGCTGTTCTGTTTCCCAAGCATTCAACGTATGATGAACAGCCATAAAAAAGGCCTCCCTGTTTCAGGAAACAAACAGGGAGGCGTGAGGTTAAAAGAGTTTATCGGGTAAGCTGGCGGCAGGCCTTCACTGTGTTTGCCATCAGCATGGCAATGGTCATGGGGCCTACACCACCGGGCACAGGCGTTATGGCAGAACACTTATCCACCACATCAGCATAATCCACGTCACCGACAATTCGGTAGCCACGAGGACGGGTAGCATCCGGAATGCGATTGATACCCACATCAATCACCACGGCACCCTCTTTCACATAGTCAGCCTTTACCATCTCAGGTCGACCAACGGCTGCCACGATGATATCAGCAGTGCGGCAAACGGCTGGCAAATCCGCTGTGCGAGAATGAGCAATAGTGACAGTGGCATTTGCCTTCTTACTCACCAGCAAGTTTGCCATGGGCTTGCCCACGATAAGACTGCGACCGATAACAACGGCATGCTTGCCGGCAGTAGGAATACCATAGGCTTTCAGCAGTTCCATGCAACCCAGAGGGGTACAGGGAACAAAGCCCTCTTCATCCTCAAGCACCAGCTTGGCCACGTTGGCAGGATGAAAACCATCCACGTCCTTGCGAGGGTCAATGTTCAGAATGACGGCCTCTTCATCAATGTGAGGCGGAGGAGGACTCTGAACAAGAATGCCATGTATGCGGTCATCAGCGTTCAGCTTATGAATAAGCGCCACTAGCTCCTCCTGAGAAGTATCTGCAGGCAGCTCCCACTTCTGTGAGTAAAGTCCAAGCTCTTCACAAGCACGAACCTTGGAGCCTACATACACCTGAGAAGCCGGGTCTTCACCAACGAGCACAACTGCCAGCCCCGGGGTCTTTCCCTGAGCTTTCAGCTCTTCGATTTCAGCTACAAGACCGGCACGAATCTGGGCAGCAACTTGCTTACCATCAATAATGGTTGTTGACATAAAGTTTATTTCTGTTCTTCAATTTCCATAGGCGCGAGATCCGGGCGCCCATAAGCAAGGGCCTCCTCCACCATACGGCAATACTCTGCCTGCTGCTCATCTGTGATATCAGCCGGCACATAAATCTTCTTCCCCCAGGTAATGGTTACCTTGGAGAAGGGCTTGGGAATAACAAAGCCGTCCCATGCTTTACTGATACGCCAATAAGATGAATAATCAATGCAAGCCGGAATAATGGGGTATCCACTCATGGATGCCAAGCGCACCACGCCGGGACGGCACTTATAGATAGGGCCCTTGGGACCGTCCGGAGTGATGCACATGCAGCAGCCATCCTGCAGCTCGCGTACCATATCACGAAACCCTGCCGCACCACGACGATGACTAGAGCCACGAACCGCGCGCATGCCATAATCTTTCGCCACGGTTGCAAGCATGGCACCATCCTTACTCGCACTGGTGAGCATACTCATGGGCAACTTGCCTTTCACCACGTAACGGTACACATGGCATGGAGAAAACACTCGATTGTGCCAAAGAGCAATGATACACTGGTAATCACCCCAAGGATCATCAGGCCCATTTAGATTAATAATCTTCTTGCGGAGTGTACAACACACACCCGCAATGAGGCACCACACTAGGTGCCCCAAGGGTACTGTCCACCACTTTTTTCGTATTTCGTTGGACATATCAAACCGCTACAATTACAGTGCTGACGGCGGAAACGCCAAAGGATTCGCAGGAAGCGAAAGACCAGCATCATCAAAGGGAGAACTAGAAGAATTATCAAAGGGATTAGACCTCTCAGAGTTGGAGTTCCCTCTGTTGATCGACTCGTTTCCACCATTCGAGGGCTGTGCGTCAGAAGAAGGGCTGTTATCTGTTTCAGAAGCGTCTCCAGTCTCACCCGCAGTATCGGAGGATTCTCCCTGCACCTGATCTACCAGAGCGTCCACATCAATATGATGGAAGGGCGTGCGTGCAGGACGCGTCTTGCGAGCTTCATCAGCAGCAGCCTCAAGTTCCGCTGTATTATCACTCGGAGCATTTGCAGTACCGGAAAGGGTAGTACGAACCCAAGCCGTTGTGCCATCATCTCGGAACAGGGGGTCTGCCAAACCATCAGGATATTCGACATGCGTCAGAGAAGCCGGTATACCATATGAAATATAACCGGACAAATCATTATTCTGATTTACGGTGAGCTCCGCATCCATGGCCATTACATCAAGCTCGCGCATCTCATTCTGATTGAAGACCAGTTTCAGGCCTTCCTCAGATGAGGAGAGAGATACACGGCCGCGATCAATGCGCAGAGGCAGGTACAGGCGGCGTCTGGCAGGCTCAATATGATCAAGGATAGCGGTCATGATAGGCATGGGCGTTACCTTGATATCACGCAGAGCAAATGACCCCTCAAAGCAAGGACGCTCCATACCAAATGGGAGAATAATCCGGGCTACAGGTTTGTTCGAGCCGGTAGCAGACGGCATAGTCCTAGCATTAAGGATGTGAGAATAACGGCCATTAGTGAACTCAGCAAAATCAATATTATCTGTATCCAGTTCCAAGGGTGTAGCCAAAGACCCACCTTTACTAAAATGCCCGCTGATTGTTACGAAAGAACTGGGAGTAGCATCCTTCTCACGATTGATATCCGTAGTAGCTTTTACACGAATATTCTCCACGGCAATAGGCGTTATCTGCACTTTACCATCAAGCACCTCCATGGGACGCATGCCCTTGATATGCACGGTGCCACCACGCAGTACAACCACACGAGAGTCTCGGGATGAACCGGGATAATACATGTAAGCATTCACATGCTCCAAACTTACCGCACCAAGCTGAGGGCTGCCAAAATAGCAACTGAAATCCGGGCAGGATACACGCTTAATCTCCCAAATTTTCTCGCCATTCCACAAAGGGATATCCAGCTGCTCCACGCCTTCAGGAAGAACCAGCGTACCACGGGCAATCTTCACTTCATCCGTCTTAAGAACACCCGTAAAGAACGAGCCTGTGGAGAGAGAACAGCTCAATTCACTGATTTCCAGACGCTCCACCATCTTATTCTGAGAGAACGTTGCAACCACATTATCGATGCGAAGCACCATACCATCCAAACGGGCCCCCACAAAGCGAACCTCATCGGCCCCCCATGCACGCGCAACCTCAGTCTGGAGATTACTGTAATAGGAATCGCTAGAGAACTGGGATACACGGTATGCAAAGAAAGCCCCAACAAGGAAGGCAAGCAAAATCACAATCAGAAGCGCATGCACAAAACTCCTGCGGCTTCTGCGATTCTTTTCATCTCGGCTTACCATCACTTTCCTCTTCTTTACCACGCGAATGGACTTAGTGCCGTCCGCACGCAGTACTACCTCTCGTGATTTCTCATGAGAAGGTCTTTCGGCGTTCAGCTGGGATATGATGTTGTGAACCTGAGAATTACGATCACTGTCGTTTGTATATTTGCTGTCTTCTTTACTACCCATATAACTCTTGTTAATTAATTGTTACCGCCCGTTACATAAGGGCGCTCACCGGTCGCCACATCACGACCTGTCGGATCCACTACATCCACTCTAGCAAAGTAGATGAGAGCCTTTCGTTTTTTCTGCTCACCCTCCGAACGGAACAAACGCCCCACCAACGGAAGATCACCAAGAACCGGAACCTTATCCTCAAATCGCACGACGCTTGCTTCTTTCAAGCCGCCAAGAACAATCACGCTACCGGGAACTACCGTTATCTTGGTATTCTCCACATAGCGCTTTATCATTGGCTGAAGGATATAGTTCGGGTTGAGCTGGAAAAATTCAATCTTGTTATTACCAGACCAAAGAGCACTATTAATGGGAGTACCCCAGTTAATAAAGCCTTCAAACTCATTAGTCGTAGCAGTCAGAGCCAAGGTCACAAAACGGCCGTCTTCGGAAAGCTCGGCGTTATGCACTTGCAAAATCGTACCAATGCCGCCAATCGTATCCTCAGTCATGCCGTAACGCACGAAATCATTGGGAACTGCGCCGATAGCAACGGATGCACCACTGGACGACGACCCGCCATTGTTATAGTTGTTATTATTGTTATTGTAGTTGTTATTACCACCAATATTCATGGACTGCACCTGAGGTGCTTCCCAAGTTTCAGGGAAAAAGAGCTCATGCACATTGGCAAACACCACCTGCTCTTCTGCTCCGGGACTGAATATCAGACGGGGATTATGCAGAATATCCACCCCCTTGCTCTGAGCAAGGCCTCGCATCATCACGGTCACGTCAACGGAATCCCAAACGCCGCGAATACCAAAAATGGCGGGAGAATACTGGCGTCGCGCATCACGCATATCACTTACGGAACCGGCGCTAATCAGGTTATCCATCGCAGTACCACCAGCGGAGAATGCCTGCACGCCGCTGCGTAAACCTCCGGTCACGAGCTGCTGCTGTTGAGTCCCCTGCTCTGAAACCATACCTTGGAACACGGGCATACCCGTAGCACCGGAAGCGAGAGATTGCCCGCCGGATCCATATTGTTCACCACCTAGGTTGAAGTTCAGTAACCAGTCGAATCCTAACTGATGCAGGTCATCTTCTGACACTTCCATCACAATGACGTTCAGAACAATCTGACGAGATTCCTCCATGGGAATGTTCAGCAACTCCTCAATCTCAGCAAGATTATGAGCTGTGTTACGCACGGTGAGACGGCGAGTGGAGGGAGAATAACGGGCAGTTGCACCATCAGGGAACGAAATCCCCATGCCCTTGAGCACCTGCGCCGGATTCACGCGATGCACCGACACATGACTGGAGGATTCATCTCCAAATCCATCATCTTCCTCCTCTTCACTCCCCGGACGAGGGTCAAAGAAATGCGGTGGCACATTGAATGTGCGCTCAATCATAGGGCCGAAATCTCGGCCGGAATATGAAAGCTCCACACCCGTTGCTGTGTAATAGTAGGTAATGTCCAACTGGCGGGATATGATATCCAGCAAATCTTTCATGGACACGTTTGAAAGCTGCAGGTTCAGGGTCTGCGCCATGATATTCCTGTAGCCGTCAGAATTCGGAGCTCCAAAGTTCGTGGTAAGGTTGATATGGCGCTCAGCCCGCACACCATTACTTTCAAAGCGGTTAATCTGGTTCTGAAGAGTCTCAACTACATCCGTAATGGTAGCCTCATCAAAGACGATATTGGGAATCATCATCTCAGAAAGCCGTGTAGCATAGGCCGTTTGCAGCTCTTCATCCAGACCGGGTGTCACAATTTCAGAGGAGCCGAAATCAGTCGGGGCTGAGCCGCCCACGGTCTCATCCCACTGAGCATCCACCGCAGCCAGCATGCCGGCACGTGTCGCATTGTGTGCCGAACGGTAATAATTCATACGGTGCTGGCGAGAACGCTCCAGCCCTTGCTGAGCTGCTGAATTATAGGGGTCTATGCGAAGCACACTGCGGAAAGTATTTTCAGCGTCATCAAACTTTCCAAGGTCAATCTGGCTGTTACCCAGTTCGAGAAGGCGGGTAACCTCAGCCACATCACCCACATGCTGGGGAGTTAAGGCAGGGTTGTGCCGAACGGGATCATTCGTATTAAGCAATTCCTGCTGAGCTCTTCTGTTATCAGGTGCAAGTTGAATAGCTTCCCGAAGGAAAGCCACAGCTTCCTCATAACGACCTACGGCGCGGTAGTCCATTGCTCTGGCAATAAGCGCATCCGAAAGACTCAGACGAATAAAATCGCCAAGACGCTTATTAGCAGGAACATCCGGAAGCACACTGAGAGCAGCGCGGTAATACTCTACAGCCTGAGTGTAACGCCCGGCCTGATAAGCTAAGCGCGCTTCTTGCACCAACTGCCGAGCATCACGCACAGCCATACGGCGGCGGGAGGCTTCTGCAGCGTCAGTAGTCTGTTGGGCATATGTGAGAGGGGCCATGGAAAGAGCGCCCATGGCTAACATAGAGAAAATGGCAGTACGAGAAAAAGTCCTCATCATGGTAAGTGCGTTTATCCTATCATATTGACAAGCCAAAGTCACTCACAAAGTGAGGCACAACACAAAAAAAAGATGCTTTCGCCGCATATGATACGGCGAAAGCATCAAAAACAAGAGCCAATATCAGGACACAGTAGAATCCAAGAAGCCCTTAATACACCCGATACGCGTAGGATGACGCAGCTTACGCAATGCTTTGGCCTCAATCTGACGGATACGCTCGCGGGTCACATTAAACTGACGCCCCACTTCTTCAAGCGTTCTGGGATTACCATCCTTAAGACCGAAGCGCTGCTCAATAACAGCACGCTCGCGCTCATTAAGCGTATTCAGAACGCCGGAAAGTTTCTCACGCAGAGAATTGAACGCTGCACCATCCATGGGATTCTCTGCGCTCTTATCCTCCAAGAAGTCACCAAACGAAGTATCATCAGAGTCACCCACAGGCTGTTGCATGGAAATGGGCTGCTGTGCCATCTTCAGCACGCTGCGCACACGCTCCACCTGCATACCGCTCTCAACAGCAATTTCCTCAGGAGAGGGTTCACGCCCCAAGTCCTGCACGAGCTTCTTCTGCACGCGCATAAGCTTATTGATGGTCTCAATCATATGCACGGGAATACGAATCGTACGAGCCTGGTCCGCAATCGAACGAGTGATTGCCTGACGAATCCACCATGTAGCGTATGTGGAGAACTTATACCCTCTGCGATACTCGAACTTCTCCACAGCCTTCATCAAGCCCATATTACCCTCCTGAATAAGATCCAAGAAGGCAAGACCGCGGTTCGTATATTTCTTCGCGATGGAAATTACCAGACGAAGGTTAGCCTCAATCATCTCACGCTTAGCGGACTTAGCCTCCTTCATGGATTCCTTCATGGACTTGTAATTCTCAAGGAATTCATCCACGGGCATCCAGAGCTGCACTTCCAGCTCGGTAATCATATCCTTGTATTCCTTGTTGTCATAATCGCCTTCAAACTGACGGCGCAGTTTCATGACACGCTGACGTATCTCACGCAGGCGGGCAACGAAATCCTCGTACACCTTACCCTTAAAGCTAAACTTACGATAAAGCGCATCAAGCGTCTCCAAAAGATTCTGGAAAGCCTTCTCCGCAGCATCCACCCCCTTGTTACGGCGGCGAGCCCGGCGCAGGTTGTTATATGCCGCCTGAGCCTCATCATGCAAATCGTAAATCTTATTAATAAGAGGCTGAATCTCCTTGAAATACAAATCTCGATGATCAATATTTTTATCAGCCACCACACGATCAAAGCGCTCCTTATTCTGCAGAATACGCTGAGCCGTTTCAAGATAAAGCATGGATACTACGCCAAACTTGTGCAAACGAGCCTGCAGGTCATTTTCAGCACGATCAATGCGGATGGAAAGGCTTACTTCCTGCTCTCGCTTAAGCAGGTCTTTCTGCCCCATCTGCTTCAGATACATGCGCACAGGGTCATCCAGAATATCCAGCTTAGCCTCCATCTTTTCGTTCTCGTCCTCTTCACCGGACTCCACAAGACGCTGACGCTCACTGTAATTATCCACATCAGAGGCGTCAATGATATCGAAGTTCATCCCACGCAAACGCTCCATGATTTCCTCATGGTCCGCGGGGTTAATCATATCATTGGGCAGCACATCATTAATGTCATCATATGTGAGGTACCCCTGCTCCGTGGCAAGAACGATAAGTTCTCTCACCTTCTCCTGCACGATAGGGCTATCCACGAGCCTTACACTCTTACCCTTTGAGCCCTTCAAGTCAGCCAGAGAAATGGGAGCAATGGTCGCGGACTCATCACGCACCTCTACACCGATGGAATGAAGACGCTCGAAAAGGCGTTCAGTATCCTGCTCCTCATAGCCTTCCATCGGCAGCGAAGAGAAGATATCATCATCCGTCACATAACCATTGTTCTTCTTGGCGATGGCCAGAAGATTCTTAAATGCAGTCTTCAGCGTGATATCATCAGGGAAAAACTCCTGCAACTCTTTAGACGTAATTCTGGGAGGTGAATATGAGTTCTTGCGACGCGAACCTGATGACTTTTTAGGAGCAGCAGGCTCTTCATCAACATCATTAGCCGGCTCATCATCAAGAACGGCATCATCGATATCATCCAGGTCATCATCCATCGCAGCCTCCAAATCATCGTCATCCGCAAAATCTTCATCTTCCGGAATCACCACATTTTCAACTTTCTCTGCGTTTTTCTTCCCGCTTGTCGTCTTGCCCGAAGCAGTGGATTTAGCTGTTGACTTTGTTTTGCGAGCCACTGAAGCAGACGCTTCATTCTCAAGAACTGACGTAGCCTGTACTACTTCTTCAGGAGCGGCGACCAATTTCTCTACAGCCTCCTCTGAGATAGGGGCCGTTGCTGTTTTTTTAGCGGCAGTCTTGGCCGGAGTTTTCGCTTTTGTAGCGGTCTTGGAAGCCGATTTAGTGGAAGCCTTGGAGGCAGGCTTTGCAGATGCCTTGGCGGCAGTTTTTACCTCAGCCTTGGCAGCGGACTTGACTGTTGTTTTCTTCTCCGCCTTGGGCTTGGCTGTTTTGGTTTCTGCGGTCTCCGTTTTCTTTTTTGGTGTAGACATGATGAAATCTGAGATACTGAGCGCTAATCCACCCTATACGTATTTTGTCAATAGTTTGGCAAAACGCGAGTGCAGTATAGCTTAATATAAAAAGACGTCAACCCTCAAACACTCATTATGACACACTTTTGTATGTTTCTACACAAAAAAAGCATCGTGAAAAGGATTTTGTTACCCTTTCACGATGCTGTATAGTTAAAAGCGGATTCTTACTTGCTGTGGATATTAAGCATCTGAGCGTATGTGGGTACAGGCCAGAGGTCAGCAGACAGAATAGCTTCCAGCGCGTCTACCGTGAGGCGGGCATCCTCCATGGCAGCACGCATAGCCATGGGCTCACCGCAGCTGATAGCATCCTCTAGAGCATCCACACGAGGCACAAGCTCATCGTACAAAGAGCCCACTTCACCGGCCTTAGCACGAGCAGCCTTCATACCGGCGGAAATACCGGCAGCCTGAATAGCGCAAACAGTGCCGCAGATTTCCGTCATCTGCCTGGCCACTGCGGGCAGATAGATGGTGCGGAGCATGTTCAGGCAGGTCTTGGCCTCGATGTCGATGAGCTTCTCAAAGTTCTCAATCTGAATCTCGCGGCGAGCCAACAGCTCGGAGCGGTTCAACACGCCATACTTTTCCATGAGCGCGATGGTATCGGGGCGCGCCAGCACATCCAGAGCCTCAGGGGTGGACTTGATATGGGGCAGTCCTCGCTGCTCAGCCTCAGCCACCCACTCATCAGAATAGCCGTTACCATTGAAGATAACTCGGTCATGATTCGTGACGAGTTCCTTAATGAGCTCACGCACTGCATTCTTAAACTCAGGAGTACCAGCAACCGGCTCCAAGCGAGAGGCCACGATATCCAGAGCCTCAGCCATGATGGTATTGAGCACAGCCATGGGCCATGCACAAGTCTGGGAGGAACCAACGGCACGGAACTCAAACTTGTTACCGGTGAAGGCGAAGGGAGAAGTGCGGTTGCGATCCGTCGTATCCTTGGGCAGCTCAGGAAGCACATCTACACCAAGCTCCATGATAGTCTTAGTAGCGGAGGAATTAGCACCGCCGGCCTTAATCTGTTCAATGATATCGGTGAGCTGGTCGCCCAAGAAGATGGAGATGATGGCAGGAGGAGCTTCAGCTGCACCGAGACGGTGGTCATTACCAGCCTTGGCGATGGAAGCGCGCAGAAGGTCTGCATGCTTATCCACACCCATGATAACGGCGGAAAGGAAGGTCAGGAAAAGCAGATTGCTGTGAGGAGTCTTGCCCGGGGAGAACAGCGAGCCCAGCTCGGGGGTGGAAAGAGACCAGTTGTTGTGCTTACCGGAGCCATTCACGCTAGCATAGGGCTTCTCATGCAGCAGACACACAAGGTTGTACTTGAGAGCCTGCCTCTGCAGGATGTCCATAATCATGACGTTATGGTCGACGGCCACATTGCAGGGCTCAAAGAGGGGGCAGATTTCAAACTGGCCGGGAGCGGCCTCATTATGGCGGGTCTTAGCCGGCACACCAAGAGCCCACAGGGCGCGATCCACGCTCATCATGAACTCAAGCACGCGCTCCTTGATGGAGCCAAAGTAGTGATCCTCCATCTGCTGGTGCTTGGGCGGCAGGCAGCCGAAAAGCGTGCGCCCGGTCTCAATGAGATCCATGCGCTGCAGGTAGAGATCACGGTCGATGAGGAAGTACTCCTGCTCAGCACCGAGATTGCTCACCACATAACTGGGCTCAATGCCGAAGCAGTTCAGCACGCGGGTGGTCTGGTGAGCCACTGCGGCCATAGAGCGCAGCAGAGGTGTCTTCTTATCCAGAGCCTCACCGGTGTAACTGCAAAATGCGGTAGGGATGCAAAGCGTCACTGTATTCTCGGTGCGCTTAATGAAAGCGGGGCTGGTGGGATCCCATGCGGTATAGCCGCGGGCCTCAAAGGTGGCACGAATGCCGCCGCTGGGGAAGCTGGAGGCGTCCGGCTCCGCCTGAATGAGGTTCTTACCGGTAAATTCGCAAATCATACCGCCCTTACCATCCGGTTCCACAAAGGAATCGTGCTTTTCGGCGGTGGCGTCTGTCAGCGGCTGGAACCAGTGCGTGTAATGGGTGGCGCCCTTGCTCAGAGCCCACACTTTCATGGCTTGTGCTACTTCATCAGCGATACCGATATCAAGCTTGCCGCCCTTCTGGACGGTATGCATCATCTTTTTAAACGCGCTTTTGGAGAGGTACTTCTCCATCGTTTTAATCCCGAAGGTATCGCAGCCGTACAGAGCGTTCAGCGAAACCTCGGCGTCGGTCATTGTCTCAGTAGCCATAAAATGTGGTATGAAAGATGCGTGTTACGGTGATTTTAGCGGCTTTCTTGCGCAGTGTCAAGCAGAATGGGGCGCCTTAGCTCAGTTCACCGCGGGCGCGGAGGTCTGCGGTGATGGCCTCCATGATATCCAGCTCCGGGCGGAAGTTAGCATCATGGTGCGAGGAACGAATAAGCGGGCCGCTGGCCACATGGCGGAACCCCTTGCTCAGGGCCACCTCACGAAGCTCATCAAACACCTCCGGACGAATGTAATCAATTACCGGCAGATGGCGAGCGGACGGGCGCAGATATTGCCCCATGGTCAGCACGGTAACACCATGAGCACGAAGGTCATCCATCGTCTGCTCAATTTCTTCGCGTGTCTCACCGAGACCCAGCATAATACCACTCTTGGTCACGACCATGCCGGGAGCCATCTCCAGAGCGCGCTGGAGCATGTGAAGAGATTTACGGTAACGGGCACGGAAGCGCACCACAGGAGAAAGGCGCTCCACCGTCTCAAGATTGTGGTTGAAAATGTGGGGGCGAGCGTCCATGACCATGGCCAAAGCGTCCTCATTGCCGTTAAAATCAGAGGTGAGCACCTCAATGACGGTCTGAGGGCTGGACTTGCGAATCTCACGGATAATGGCGGCCATGTGCGCAGCAGCGCCATCCTTCAAGTCATCGCGGGTCACCATTGTCACCACAGAGTGGGAAAGATTCATGCGGCTCACGGCGTCTGCGATCTTGGCCGGCTCCTCGGGGTCCAGAGGCTTGGGCTTGGCGGTACGAGTAGCGCAGAAACCACAGGCGCGGGTACAAACATCACCACAGGCCATGAAGGTAGCAGTACCATGGCTCCAGCATTCACCACGATTCGGGCACATAGCCTCCTCACACACGGTAACAAGGGAATTTCCCTTCACCAGATTATTTACATGCTTAAAAGCCTGCCCCTTGGGCAGCTTTACCTTCAGCCAGGAGGGCTTGCGCGCGCGTTCTTCCGTCATAACTGCGCAGCGTTATGCACCAAAATGCCTTAAAATGCAAGCAAAATCTCACATTTTAAGCGGTTCAGCACCAATTTAGCCATAGAATTCCCCCCACATACAATAATCCACACACGCCGGCATATACCCCGGTGAGAATTCCATACCCTTTTTTCCGCCACAGCGTGATTCCATACCACACCCAGCATAACAGGCTCACGGCCAAGCAGGCCACAAATGTCCAGCACTTCACATTACAGTAACAAACAGTCTCGGCTTTTCCCAGAGTGGCCCAGTACGCACTCTGCCAGCTATACCAAGCCGTCATATAAAACGTATAAAGAGTTCCTAATATCAGGAGGATGGGTGCAAGAACTTTCACGCAGCCATTCTAGCACGTGAGTGAGAAAAGTCAATGTTAACAGAAAGAAAAACGCCCCTGCTCCGTGAGAGGAAGCAGAGGCGCAAAAAAATACATGTAGGAGCAAATCAGTGCTTACCGCACTTGCACTCATGGCCTTCGCCGTGGCCGCCACAGCACTCGCCGTCGCCATGACCACCGCAGCACTCACCGTCGCCATGACCACCGCAGCATTCGCCGTCGCCATGACCGCACTTGCACTCGTGCTCGCCCTCGCCGTGGTTCTTACAATCGCTGTCGCAATCATCGCAATTGCCGCTGCAGCCACCGCCACAAGAGCAGCTTACCTGCTGATTCATGGAATCGGCCACCTCCTCATCCGTGGGCGCGCAGCCCTTCTCGATAGCAATGCAGAGGTACTGATTCACAGTGGAAAGAAGTTCATCCAGCTCCTGCCGAGCTTCAAGGAAGCCCTTGCAGATGGGGTTGTCAATCACATCCTGACGAAGGCCATCAAAGGTGGCGATTTCCTCATCCGAGGGAGGCATACCCTCCATGTGCTTATTGCGCAGCTTCTCGCCATACTCATTCACCTTGCGGAAGAGATCAGTGGCCTCGGGGTTCTGGTAAAAAAGACCGATACGAGCCCGGGCGGAAACGACCTTCTGACTCTGAGCGAAGGCGTTGGCCAGCTCGGAAGTAATCTTAACAAGTTCCGGAGTAAGAGATGTATTTGACATAACGGCGTGATTATAGCACAGAGTTGCCCCCTACGCAATGCCTTACTCTGTCAGACATGCGGCTTGACATCGCCTTATTCTGTCTGTATGCTCCCGAGCACATGGACAATGAAGCCTTCCAGACCGGCACACCGCTCTTCCGTGCCATCACCACCGGTAATGTGGAGAGCCTGAAAAACCTGCTCAGTGCCGGAGCAGATGCAAATGAATGCTACGGTGAAGATGAAGAGCCCGCTCTTCTTGTGGCAGCAGTAGAAGGACGTGAGGAAATGGCGCTGCAGCTGCTGGCCTCCGGAGCGGAAGTAAACTGCGCCGATATTCACGGCTATACCCCACTGATGGCCGCAGTCTGCGCGGACAGCCTGCCCATAGTGAAAGCTCTGCTTGCAGCAGGCGCCAAAGTGAACCACACCTGTGCCCGCAGCGGCGCCACTGCTCTGCATGATGCCGCCACGGGAAATCATCTGGAAATTGTCCGCGAGCTGTTGGCTGCAGGAGCCGAGGTTAATGCCCCCGAAAACAATGAGGGGAACACCGTACTGATGTGTGCCGTGCAAGCACTTTCCCCTGAGCTAGTGGAGCTACTGTTATCCCACGGAGCGAATGCCACCTTGCGCAGCAGCCGAGGAGATACAGCTGCGGAGTATATCAGCAATGAACTGCTCTACATTTGGAATCCCACCAAGCGTAACCGCGCAAACCGTATACTGGAAATGTTGAAAGCCTGAGCACCTCCGCGTGCACAGGCTTTCAAACCAATTAAACTCTCGCGGCTTCAGATAAAAATCTCGGGCTGTTTGGGCTCAGACGCCACCATATTCAGGCGCTGGGTCATCCCCTCGAGCATGGGCGGGGGCAGCAGTCGCGAGCGGCGGGGACAGATAGCCACACAGCGCATGCAGAGAATGCACTTGGCCGCATCTGTCGTGTGCGGAGCATTCGCCGGAATAGCCCCGACCGGGCACAGACGTGCACATTTACCGCAACCACGGCAGCTGTCAAGAGTAAGCGGTGCCACGGGCATCTGCGGGCGCTCGCGATAGGGCATATTCCCGGGTACACAGACGGTGCTCAGATTCCCCTCTGCCAATTTGGCAGCCACGGCACGCCCGAACTCAGCGGCTTTGTCCGCATCTGCCCCGTGCGGACGACCGGCCGCGATACTGCGCACGATGGAATGCTCAGCAATGAACGCAGCTGCGGCAATCACCTTGTAGCCGTTGGCGGTAAGCTCAGTATGCAGCTCCAGCAGCGCGTCCTCATAAGCGCGGTTACCATACACCACCACAGCAATGGCCGGGCCGCCGTTCCCTTTCAGAGCACGCAGACGCTCCAGAGCGACCTCGGGCACACGGCCACCGTACACCGGCACCACGGCTAGGAGCGGAGCACTCACCGACTCTGCCGGCACCGGGGCGCACAAGTCTACACGACGCCCTACCATCCCCTGAGTGATGGCCGAAGCTACCTTCTCACAGCCGCCGGTGGGGCTGAAAACCGCTGAAATCCATTCTGCTGAACTCATACAGCCAGTCTAGCCATTAGTTCTGACTAATACAAGAGCTATTTTTCCAGTTCAGCACGAATGAAGGGAGCGGTAATACTCTTTTTATGGCGAGCCACCTGCTTCACAGTGCCCTCAGCCACAATGGTGCCACCCTCAGCGCCGGCACCGGGGCCCACGTCAATCACATAGTCGGCCTCGCATATCAGCTCGAGATTATGCTCAATGACCACCACCGTGTTGCCCATATCGACCAGACGGCGCAGCACACCTACCAGCAGGCGCACATCATGCGGGTGCAGACCGATGGTGGGTTCCTCGATGAGATAAAGGTCCTGTGGCAGAGCACGGCCACGGCGAATGGCTGTAAGCGCAGCCCGGCGCCCCTTTATGAGCTCAGCTACCAACTTAATGCGCTGAGCCTCACCGCCGGAGAGCGTGTTGCTGGCCTGCCCCAGTGTGAGATACCCCAGCCCGGTCTCGCAGAGCAGCTTCAACGGATCCGCCAAGCGAGGTTGCCCGGCGAAGAACTCTGAGGCGTCCTCCATATTCATATCGAGTACCTCTGCGATGGTCTTGCCCTTGTAGCGCACCTGCAGGGTACGCGAATTGTAGCGAGCACCGCGGCAGGTCTCGCAGGGTACATTGCAGGGCGGCAGGAAATCCATCTCTTGGCGCTGGTAACCGGTACCCTTGCAGCTCTCACAATGTCCGGCAGCCGTGTTGAACGAGAATCGACCGGCATCGAAACCCAAGCGACGGGCATCGGCACTCTGGGCAAAGAGCTTGCGGATTTCATCGAAAATTCCGATGTAAGTAGCGGGCGTAGAGCGCGGGGTCTTACCCAGAGGGGATTGATCCACACGATATAAAGCCCTGACAGAATCGAGACCACGCGACGTTTTCCACGCGGCGCGCTCCTCTTTGCTGATGGAGCCCCCCAAGGCCTGCTGTACCGCAGGAGCCAGCGTTCCGGTAATAAGGGAAGTCTTACCCGCGCCCGATGAACCGGTTACCACCGTGAAGCGTGCACGGGGGATACGCAGGGTAACATTCTTCAGGTTGTGCAGGCAGCACCCCGTCAGTTCCAGCCACTCGGCGTCCTTCACCGGCAACCATTTGCCACAGTACGGGTGGCGGCGGGACTCTGCCAGAGCACGCCCCGTGACCGAATGAGGATTAGCCGCGACCTCATCGAATGTACCCTGAGCCACAATTTCGCCACCGTGCACACCGGCACCGGGACCGAGGTCAATGATGTGGTCAGCACAGCGCATGGTATCCTCATCATGCTCAACAACCAGCAGTGTGTTACCACGCAGCTTGAGGTCAGCCAGCGTTGAGAGCAGGCGTTCATTGTCGCGAGGGTGAAGACCGATGGTCGGCTCGTCGAGCACATAGAGCACGCCTCGCAGTTCCGAGCCCAGCTGGGCGGCCAGACGTATACGCTGTGTCTCGCCACCGGACAACGTGGTGGCAGCTCTGTCCATGGACAGGTAGCCCAACCCCACGCGTTGCAGGAAACGCAGACGAGGGGCAATCTCAGCCATCACGTTGCGGGCAATGTCGGCCTCACGGCCCTCAAAATGCCAAGTATTCACCAGTTCCAGCGCGCTGACAGCATCCAAGCTGCCTACCTCGGCGATATTTTTGCCGAAAAGCGTTACACCGAGAGCAAACTCATGCAGGCGCTGCCCATGACAGGCCGGGCACAGGCGACCGGGGCCATCCTTGGCGGCGGCTTTCTCCACCTCACGGTCAAAGCGCAATTCGCGCTCCAGTTCGCTCATCTTCTCGTCATCTTTCCGGCTACCACCCACATCGGCCACACGTCCGTGCCCGGCACAGACCGGACACCAACCGCGAGGGGAATTGAAGGAGAAGGTGGAGGGCTCCGGCTCGGCATAGCTCTCACCACACTGCGGGCAGGTCAGGCGCGTGCCCAGCAGCTGGCAGTTCTCACCCTGCACCAAGCGCAGGAAACCATCGCCCATTTCCAGAGCCCGCCCCACGCACTCCTGAAGAGCTGCGAAATCGCAATCCTTACCGTTCATCGTGATGTGGTTGCCCTGCACGCAAATCTCTGCCAGCACAATATCCACATCGTGGTTGGAGTAGCGGTCAAGCGGCGTGAACTCATCGGGACGGCAAAGAGAGCCGTCGGCAATCATGTAGGGATATTTCTTCTTGGCGGCCCAACGGGCAAGGTCGGCATAGTGCCCCTTTCGGTTACGCACCACGGGAGCGGCAATCATGAGAGAAGCGGGGCGCTTGTCGATTTCCGCCATCACGAGAGCCCGAATCTCCTCGGGCATGCGCCGCCCCACCGGCACCTTACAGCGCGGGCAATGGGGTTGCCCCAGTTTGGAATAAAGCAAGCGCAGGAACTGCCATATTTCCGTTACAGTACCCACCGTGGACTTGCAACCGCCACGCGAGCGATTCTGCTCAATCGCCACGGTGGGGGGAAGTCCCGTCAGGCGGTCGATGTCAGGAGCCTCCATCTGCTCGGTGAACTGGCGGGCATAGGGGCTCATGACGTCCATAAAACGCTTCTGCCCCTCGGCAAACACAATATCAAAGGCCAAGGTACTCTTACCACTGCCGGAAAGACCGGTAACTACGGTCATTTCATTGCGCGGAATGTCGACGTCGATATTTTTGAGCTGGTGGTGGCGAGCACCTCGCAGCGCAATCACTCCGTCCGGCACTGCTACATCGACCTCCATGGCTGAGGGGGCGGAGAGCAGCTCTGCCTGATTGCCAAGAGCCTGAGCCAGATAACCGCTCGTGTAGCCGAGCCCACTGGCGGCCACTTGCTCCGGTGTCCCCTGCACTACGATATTACCGCCCCCGGTACCACCCTCGGGTCCGAGGTCAATCACATGGTCGGCGCACTTGATAAGCTCGAGATTATGCTCGATAACAAGCAGAGTATTCCCCTGCTCCACCAAGCGATCAAAGACGCGCAACAGGATCTCCAAATCACTGAAATGCAAACCTGTACCGGGTTCATCCAGAATCAGAAGACACCCCTTTTCGGCAGAGTCCTCAGTCAACGCGTCCACCAGAATCTGCGCCAGTTTCAGGCGCTGATTCTCACCACCGGACAAGGTATTAAGCGGTTGCCCGAGCCCAAGGTGCCCCAGGCCTACATCCACGAGCACCTGCAGACGCTCGGCAATTCGGCGGGCTCTGGCATTCTTTTCGCGGGAAAACAGGCGCTGAGCACTGCGGATATCCAGAGCCAGCAGCTCCGCCATATTGTAGCCAAGCAATGTGATGGTAAGGGCTTGGTCTGTGTAACGTGTACCGTGACAAAGGGCACAGGGTACATAAATATCGGAAAGGAACTGCATTTCCACCTTCTCCTGCCCGAGGCCGGAGCAGCGGGGGCAACGTCCATCGCCACTGTTGAAAGAGAAATAGCCCGGTTTGAGCCCGCGAGCCTGAGCCGCAGGTTCAGCCACGAACAAGGCGCGAATGTCCTCGAACACTCCAATGTATACGGCAGGAGTCGAGCGCGGGGTGCGCACAATGGGGCTCTGGTCCACCAACACCACATCGTGCACCTTGTCCAGCCCCTTAATGCTGCGCACCTTCATTTCGTCCTCATCATCGAGGGCATCGGCATGTACGGAACCGTAAAGGACCTGACAGGCCAGCGAACTCTTACCACTGCCGCTCACACCGGTCAGACAGGTATACACCCCCAAAGGGATATCCACATCGAAATTATGCAGGTTGTGGCATTCCGCGCCACGAATGGAGATTTTGCCCTTTCCCTTGCGGCGGCGTTTCGGTACAGCTATCTGACGTTTTGCGCCCAAGTACTGACCGGTGAGCGACTGCTCCGCCTTCTCAATTCCGGCAGGCGCACCGGCATACACCAACTCCCCACCGGCGGCACCACTGGCCGGCCCCATATCCACCAGATAATCGGCGGCGCGCATCACGGCCTCCTCATGTTCCACCACCACCAGCGTATTTCCTCGGCGTGACAGGCGGCGCATGGAGGCAATCAGGCGAGCTGTATCACGGGAATGCAACCCCACGGTGGGTTCATCGAGCACAAACAGAGTTTCTGTAAGAGCAGCCCCCAGACAGGCTGTCAGGCTCACTCGCTCAATTTCGCCGCCTGACAGGGAGCGTGTCAGACGATTGGCTGCAATATACCCCAGCCCTACTTCACACAGATAGGCCACACGGCTACGCAGCTCACGCACCCCCTGAGCCAACGAACGGTCGCTTCCCGTGGCAGGCAGCACATGCTCATCCAGCCATGGCAGGAAATCCACCATGGGCAGAGCCATCACCTGAGGCACCGTCAACCCGCCTATCGTGAAGGCCAGAGCCTCCGGTCTTAAGCGCCCGCCATGGCAGTCAGGGCACACACTATACACCCGGTAAAAGGACAAGAACACGCGCACCGTCATTTTGTGGGCGTGCTTCTCCATATCATCGAAAATCCCCTTGTAGCCGTACCACAGGTTATAATCTGAGGCTGTCCAGGGGTCGATATCCCCACAATTACCGTAGAAAACCCAGTCTTTTTCCTTCTGCGTGAGTTCATTCCACGGCACATTCATTCGCACGGCACGGTGCCGTTTATTGGCACGCAGAAAGTCACCATAACAGGCGGATAGTGTCTGCGAGGAAAGCATCTTAAGTGCGCCGTCGGCTATGCTGACATCCGGCACAATGCCACGATTATAGTCGTAGGTTATAGCGCGGCCATAGCCCTTACAAGCCGGGCAGGCCCCCAGCGGGGAATTACCACTGAACAGACCGGGACGAGGTTCCACCAGCGGGAACCAATCGCTGCGAAACTCGCGCAGCGCCCCCCAGCCCGAATCCGTACGCAGTGCGGTGTACACCACATCCTGCCCCAGACGCAGGGCTGTTTCAATGGCCTCGGTGAGGCGCGGGGTTGACTCCGCCCTCAGTTTCACACGGTCCTGCAGCACCAGCCAGCGCTCCATACCCAACTGAGCTTCGGTAGCGGAATCCAGCCGCAACACGTCGCCCACACAATACACGCGCAAGTACCCCTGCCCCTGCAGAGCCTGCACCATTTCCTCAAAAGTACCCACAGGGCGCACAGCAAAACACACCAGCACCTCGCCGCCCTCACTCTCGCCCAACAACTGAGCAGCCACTCCCTGCGGAGTGGCAGGACGGACCTCGCGCCCCTCGGCATCATGTCCCACAGCCAACCGGGAGAAAATGAGTTTCAGGTACTCATTAATCCCCGTCATGGTCCCCACAGTAGAGCGGGAGTTTTTCACGGAATTGCGCTGCCCAAGAGCAATGGCCGGCGGCACGTTCTCCACGGCCTCTACATTCGGGCGGTCCATGCGGTCCATGAACTGGCGCACATAGGGAGAGAAGGTCTCCACATAGCGCCGCTGCCCCTCAGCATACAGGGTGCTCATGGCCAGCGACGTCTTGCCGCTACCACTGGGACCGGTCACCACGGTAATTCCCCCCAGAGGAATATCTACATTGACATTCTTGAGGTTATGTTCCTTTGCCCCGCGTATGCGGATGCTCGCAACTGGGCTCTCCTTTTTCATGGCCGCATTTTACCTACTTTTTTAGCAGAGATAAAGGTAAAACTGCGTCCACTCACGCATTTTACTCTCAGCCTATGGTGAGCTCTGGGCGGGAGAAGGGAGCGGGAGTCACACTCCTCCCTCTCCCTTTCTCTCTTTCAGGAGAGCCTGAGCCAGCTCTATCGCTTCCGAAGTCTGCTCATCATCCGGCTGCAAATTCTCACGGGCTGTAGCCAGCAAAGCCTCAACCTTGGAAATATCAACCACCCCCTCAGCATCCTCGAGATAATACCTTACCAGAGCTGCGCAGCAATCAGCCATTTTCTCCTCCGCTCCCCGCTCCCAGTAATTCAGAGCAGTCGGCACATCAGCGCGCACCCCGACCCCATCCATATAACAGGCCCCGAGCATGTATAAAGCCTCCACTATACCCAAATCCAACGCGCGTTTCATGTAATCCACCGCGCGTTTAGCATTGCGGCGAGCACCCAGCCCATAATAATAATATGAGCCTACCATATATGTTCCGATGGGGCTACCAAGATTTGCGGCTTTCTGGAAATAACGAAGAGCAATCTCATCATTCTGGCGCACGCCACCCCCGCGGGCATACAGATATGCCAAGTTCAGGCAACACTCTGCATTATCAGGAGCCAAGCGGTGCACTTTCTGGAAGCATTTTGCGGCAGCCTCATCATCCCCCATCCACAAACACACGGAGCCGAGTATATCATATGCAGGAGCCGACCCATTAACCTCCACGGCAGCCTCAAGCAGACGGCGTACTTCCTCATAATCCGGCTCGGTATCCTCCGCCGTCCTACCCAGTATCACACGAGCCAGATAAAAGCCACAACCGGCATTCCCGAGCTCCACCGCCTTTCGATAATGAGCCTCAGCCACCTTGGCATCATCAAATCCCGGCAAGTTCGGTTCATAAAGCATGCCCAGCATGCAGTATGCTGTGTCCGGCGTTGTTTTCACCATCTCCAGTGCCCACTGCTCCAGCTTCAGCCAATCAAAATTCCCCTTATCGCCGCTCATCGCCCACGAAAAATAGCAACGGCGAGCCTGATCAATCCCCTTCTCTGCAAGCTGAGTCAACCATACCTTAGCCATATCCGGCAATGGTAAATCCGTCTCCGTCACATAAAAATTAATCAGCTCTAACTGTGCCTCCTCATCCCCCATCATCCCGGCCAAGTACAGTTCATTCAGATAATTCTCCAGCGCGTTCTTCTTATTCTTTGCCATGCCCTCAGCATACCCTACTGTGCCTCTAGCGTCAAACAGATTCTTCCTTATGTGCAAATTTCGTGAGTAGGCGTAGCCTTGCTGTGTTTTCATCTCTCGCCTGAAATTCCTGTCGGAATTGCTCCTTGGGCAAGCACCCTATGTAGAGGTCTCGATTCAGAATGCTCAGCGCCTTTCAAAGTTGCTCTTTTCTCCTAACTGATGTTCTCTCTGTACGCTTTGCCGGGTGAGACGATGCGGCAAAGCAAAAGTTTGTTGGCCCGGCGGCGCAAGCTTTTTTCTATAAAATCCCGGTCATTGGTGCAAAATTTGTTTGCGGTTTAGATTAAGCAGCGGGATTTTGAGGCTGAGACGAGGCTGCCTACAGCACCTCAGCCGCTTGTTGAAGCTTCTCCGGGGAAATGTAGGCCTTGCTGCTAATACCCTCCCATTCATCGGAGAGATCCATGGCTTTTGCCGTTACAATTCTAAGCAAAGAAGTTTCTGAGGGGTAGATGGAAATAACGTTTGTTCTGCGTTTGAGCTGCCTGTTAATGCTTTCCATAATATTGGACGTTCTGAGACGTCGCTGCACCTCGGGAGGACAATCAATGATGGTGAGGCATTCTTCAACGTTTCTTACGCTTGTCACATGAGCCTGAGCGTTGAGCCGTACATTGGCTTACATACGGCTTCAGAAATTGAGGGTAAAATGAAGCACTGCATACGGCAGAGCCTTACCCTGAAAGTCGGAGATTTCGCCCCGGCATTCAAACCCGCATTTAAGCAGAGCCCGTTGGCTTGCTCCGTATCATCTGCGCAGAAATTACGTCAGCTGAAATGCAGGGGGGGGGAGTTCATGTTAGTGTGTTGCGGTATTCAAAATGGTACACTTCGGCAGCTGTGTCGGTACCTGTATCTTGCAGCACTTCACCGGTGTAGGTAAAACCGCAATTTTCTAACACTTTGGCGCTCGGTTTGTTGTGTTTCAGTACACGGGCGTATATGGTGTTGTGCTCGGGCATCAGGGAGGGTATGAGCTGCAGCATCAACTTTACAGCTGCGGTGGCAAAACCTTGTCCGCGGTATGCTGTGCCTAGCCAGTAGCCTATCTTGATATCTTGTTTGCCGTTTGCAGCAGGGGTATATTCTGCCCCGATACCGCCAACGATGTTACCCTTGGAGCAGATGGCGTATCGGCAGTAGGGAGCGGAGATGGTTTCGCGGATAAACTCTTGCGCATGGTGAAGCTGATATGGGGTGGGTATCAGCAAGTTACTTGTAATTTCCACCGGGGATATAAGGTGGTGCAATGTGTCGGTGTCTGCTTTTTCCCACGGTTTGAGGGTGAATGTATGGTCAATGATATCACGCACACGGCGCGTATATTGGTATGCCGCGCTGAACGGTAGCAGTTTCCCGTTATACTCGCTTACCATGCCGTTACTTGTAAAGCCGTTTTTTTCAATCACTCGCTGACTGGCTGTGTTATCACAATGGGTAAAGGCAACAATGCTGTGGCATTGCGGTGCCAGGGCGGGAATGAGGGGGAGAAACTGCTCCAAGGCGCGGGTGGCTATGCCTTTGCCATGATAGGCCGCACCGTACCAGTAACCTACCATTTGTATGGTAGCATCTCCCCCGGGCGGATTCCCCAGACCGATACACCCTGCAAGCTCGCCATTAACCCATACGCCGCATTGCGGTAAATGCTGAGTTATGCAGCGGTTGATGAAATCCTGCGCATGTTCAAGCTTATAGGGGGTGGGTAGGGTCAGGTATTTCAATACCCCCGGCGAGGTGATGAGGTCGGTGAGGCGCTGCGCGTCTTCCGCGCGAAAAGGATGTAATGAGAGCGTTTCTATCGTCATGGTGTGGGGAATTGCTTATTACTCTTCTACTTGCCTATTTATGCCCGTGCTGCGTACAGTTCCTTATTTCCGGTGCGTTCTCTTATGTACCGACTATGGTAACATATTCTAAGATGGCGCCATTCATTCGACACTTAGGAAGCCAATTTAAGCCCCTCTCTTGTGTGCATCTGGCGTATGCGTCTCTTATATCATTCTATCCCCTCTGAAGTCAATCCATTTTTGGCGCGATTTTGGAGCGTGACACATGTGTCCCAAAGATTTTTTCTGAGAGACGCAAGTGCCGATAAATCCTAGGCTTTCCGAAAAGGGGCTTTTTCAAAGCCCCCCTGTATGCAAATTTCAGTTAATTTCGGCGGGGAATGCACCCTATCTTCCTGCTGATTTATCCAGACCCACAAATCTATATAGCTCATCAGGTGAATTCTGATGAACGTGACAAGGTTGGACATATGCCAGTCGTACTTTGCTTTACTCCTGAGGTATTGAAGCAACAATATGGCTATCATTGCTGTCCAAATCTGACACATCACGGCATTCTTATTCGTTCCAATAAAGGTCTTGATGCGCAAATGCTGCTTAATGGTTTTAAAAAAGCTTTCAATTTGCCAACGAGCCTTATAAAGCGCACTGATAGTATCAGCCTCCCCGTAGGCATTATTCGTGATAAGCTCAATCGTATGCTCCGGCGCTTCTGTATCGTCTGTTCTCTGCCCTGATTTGCGGCGGGAAGAGTCATACGGGCGGTAGACGACAACTCGGCGCAAAGGGTGAGGATAGTTTTTAGACGTATCATCACCGATTAACTCTATGGCCTCATCCACCAGGATATCCTGTTCCCGGTCGTCAGGTTGCGGGAAAGCCTCTTTACGGGTAAATTTGATATCTTTGCGCAAACGCACGACAAAGCTGATTCCCCTGCTGTCCCAATCCCTCCAGAGCTCCGTATCATCGTATCCTCGGTCGGCTACAATGATGCTGCGCCCCGGTGGCATCAGGTGGTAAGCGCCTATGTTATCCGACATCTTACCATCTGAAACGTGAACATCTATAGGTAGAAAGTCATTGAGCGAAAAGAGTGTGTGAAGCTTTATAGCGCCTTTCTCTTCGCTGTAATGTGCCCAGTTGAACATACTGAGACAAAGCGTGATAACGCTCGAATCGAGCAACATGATGCGTGATGCCTTGATACCCTCCCGGAAGCGACAGGTGAAGGCCTGCTGTCCCAAGCGTTTGTGAAGAAGTTGATAGATATCCCGAAACACCATAGCATCTCGCTTAGCATTCTGATGGCTCAGCGCATTACGAGATGGTGTTTTTTGAATTACCAAGTGGTTGAGCCCACCTCTTATTCCTTGTAGCCCCTTGCAGATATCACGCAGGGATTGGCAGTCTACCATATGGCAGAACAACAGGGCAATAAGATGCGTCCATGTGTCGAGAGTTTGGCAATATTTGTCTGTATGTCGCTTTTTTGCAGCAGAAACGACTATGGTTCGATCGATTAAGCTTGCAACACTTGGGAGAAAAGATGTACAGTACTCATGGAAGGTGTTTTTTTTTGAAGCAACACCAGTATACGATTTACTGGTGAGAAAAACAACCTTCCATTTTTTTTGCCCCGATTTTTGCTGTTTTGCTATCGTTTAGAAAATCTTTGGGACACATGTGCGCGACATCAGAATGCTGAAGTGAGATTTGTAATGCATTCAAACATCCACACAACCCGGCAATATGACACGAATGGTATCAATTTATAGGAATATTCCAACTTTTCCAGTTTCCGGAGGGTGAGACTTCAGCAGAAACCGGCGTCCAATACCGGCTATTCTCAATGATATACCTATACTCACTTGGGAGCACACTGAGAACAGTACCATTGTATCTGGAATTGGATGTGTATGACAACAGGCCTGTATTCTCATAAGTTATTGAGAAATCAACTTCACCATGCTTCACCATAAGTTCAAGACACTCATAATGCCTATGCAAAGCAGCCCATAAAATAGGAGTATCACCAAATAGTGATGCCTTGTTAACATCGATTTCCGGCGCAGCAAGTAACAGCTTCATACATTCCACATATCCATGCGCTGCAGTTTCTGCCAAAGGAGTGAATCCCCATGAGTTGGTGGCATTGACATCCGCCCCGGCTGCAATAAGTCGCCGCAACGTCCTGCTATCGCCCTGCTGAGCAGCATTCAGTATAGCGTTATTATATTCATCCGGAGCCAGATTAATAGGCTCTTCGTCTTTCTCCATTTGCTGTCTGAGAAGGTTGGCACATTCGGTATATCCCCACTCTTCAGCTATATCCAAGGGTGTTTGACCGCCAGCCTCAATGAAAGGATCAGCGAAAGGCTCCGCCAAAAGACGAGCCACGCAGTCTTCATATCCGGAAGCGGCTGCTGCATGTAGCGGAGTTCTTCCAAAAAAATCTCTCGTATTCACATACGCATGGTTGGCAAGCAGTGAATCCAAAGTCGCCACATCCCCGGATTCGGCGGCCAACACCAATTTTTCATCATTCGTTTTTAACTTCTCCAAATGTTCGTCGATTAAACTTTTACAATATTTTGTTTCATCAGCAAGGGTTATTATTGAATATAACGTCGGCATGTAGTTAGAATACGCAAACTCATCTTGAGTTACTTGAACCCGATACATATCCAGACCGGGAACTGTCAAAAACGCGCCTAAGGGAATCTCGTCAAAACCTGCCAGAGAATGATCAAAATAAGTATCAAATAGCAAAAAAGAGCACAAATATTCGTGCACAGAATTCAAAGCATCATTAATTGGCATTCTCGGAGAGTTGCACAAAATTTTCACACCATTGTACACTCTCATGGTATCACTTTTTCCAATAAGAAAATCTATCGGGCGCAAACCAGCAAATCCCTTCACATTGACGTCTGCTCCGGCTTGCACCAGCAAACGAATTTTCTCTACATCCCCATCACTTGCAGCCAATAGAAGCTCGTTATCTAATTGCTCATTATTTTTTGTGATTGCACATGCATCACTTTTCGGAAAAGCATTCACAGGAGTGCCGTCTGAGGAAGTCTCAGAACATGTTACTTCTGCCGGTTTTACTGATTTCTCAGCGGACGGCACAGAAGAACACAACTCAGCCTGCTCGGAGTTTTTCTCCGTTGGGGTATCAGTAGCTGAACTCAAATCGGCCTGTTCGGAGTTTTTCTCCGTTGGGGTATCAGTAGCTGAACTCAAATCGGACGGCTCGGAGTTTTTCTCCGTTGGGGTATCAGCAGCTGAACTCAAATCGGACGGCTCGGAGTTTTTCTCCGTTGGGGTATCAGCAGCTAAACTCAAATCGGACGGCTCGGAGTTTTTCTCCGTTGGGGTATCAGCAGCTGAACTCAAATCGGACGGCTCGGAGTTTTTCTCCGTTGGGGTATCAGCAGCTGAACTCAAATCGGACGGCTCGGAGTTTTTCTCCGTTGGGGTATCAGATTTCTTTCGACGCAGTTTAGTGACCTTCTTATTTTTACGAGTTTGAATAAAAGTTCGGGGCTCTCGAGGGCTTGCTTTCCCGGAATCACCCTTCTCATTCATGAGCAAATAAAAAATCAAAGCAAACACAAAAAGAATAGCGGCTCTGAACAATCCATCGGCATCACCGGTAGGTGCCATCATCAGCGTCATTGATATCGTATTCATCGTCTGAACTATCATGAACTAAATTACCTTGGTTCTGAGACCTGAATTCGGGGCCATTATTTCAACACTCAGAGAAGCAATTTAAGGACTCGCTCTCCGCGAACATCCGAAACATGTAGCTCTTTTACCATTCTAGCCCCTCTGATGTCAATCTATTTTGGAGCGATTTTGCAGCATTATGAATGGCAGGATTGAATGCTACACCACAAGAGCAGATTTTGTGTTTCAATTTAACAAATTTTGATTTAAAAAGTGCACAGCAGGGAACACTACCCTACTGTGCACGTATGAATGGAAAGGGAATTAACCAATCTGGGCACGGCCGGAAAGGCGAGCGCCTTCAACCATGGAAAGAACGGTGGTGGTGATATCGCCATTCACCACAGCGCGCTCGTTAAGGTGGCAGCGGCCGCTGTTCACATTGCCGTCCACGTGGCCGTAGATGTGAACCTCACCGGCACGGATGTCGCCCTTGATGTCAGCGAGCTCACCGATTGTTACCTTGCCGGACTCGGAGGTAATCTCGCCGTCAATCTTGCCATCAATGTGCATGTCATTGTGGAAGGTGATGGTACCGATGATTTCGATACCCTGAGCGAGGACGTTTGTATTATTGCTGCTCATGTGTGTGATAAGTTTGTTGGGGGATTAAACAGTCATGATTTCCTTTTCCTTGGCGGCCACCAGCTCGTCAACCTTCTTGACGTACTTATCGGTGAGCTTCTGCACCTTGTCTTCAGCAAGGCGCACGCCGTCTTCAGTGAGGATGTTGTCAGCCTTAAGCTTCTTCACGCCGTCCATACCGGTCTTACGCACACCGCGGATGCGGACGCGAGTTTCCTCGGAGAGGGACTTCACGTGCTTGCAAAGCTCCTTACGGCGCTCGCCGGTGAGTTCAGGGATGGGAAGACGGACGGAGCGAGCATCAATGATAGGAGTGATGTTCAGGCTGCTCTCAGCGATAGCCTTCTTAATGTCATTGAGCGTGCTGGGGTCAAACGGCTGGATGAGGATGGAGCGGGCGTCCGGGGTGGAAACCACAGCAAGGCTCTTCAGCTTCATGCTCGTGCCATAGGAAGCCACGAAAATGTCCATATTATCCACGAGGGAGGGGGAAGCCTTACCGGTACGCACACCGGCGAACTTAGTCAGCATGTTCTCGAGGGCTTCCTCCATGGAGGTCTCGGTCTCGAGCAAGAGTGTTTCTTCGTCCATATGATTGATATTTGTATGAGTTAATGAGAATTATTCGCTAATCACAGAGCCAATCTGCTCACCGAGGAGCGCACGGGTAATGTTACCGGGCCGGTGCATATCAAACACCATGATGGGCTTCTTGTTGTCCTTGCAGAGAGTGAAGGCGGTCTGATCCATAACCTTCAGCTCACGAGAGATGCACTCCTCATAAGAGATGTGATCGAAACGGGTGGCAGTGGGCTCCACCTTAGGATCAGCGCTGTACACGCCATCCACGGAGGTAGCCTTCATGACGACCTCGGCATTAATCTCGCAAGCGCGGAGAGCGGCGGCGGTATCCGTGCTGAAGAAGGGGTTACCGGTACCGGCGGCGAACACAACCACCTGCCCCTCACGCAGCAGCTCACGTGCAGTATTGCGCACATAGGGCTCAGCCACATTCTTCATCTCAATGGCGCTCATCACATGAGCCGGCACACCGGCCTCCTGCACGGCGGAACAAATAGAAAGAGCATTCATCACAGTGGCAAGCATGCCCACATAATCAGCAGTGGGGCGATCCATGCCACGCACGCTGGCCTTAGCACCGCGCCAAATGTTACCACCACCCACAACGATGGCAATCTGGAGATTACCTTGCTTCTGAGCATCAGCAATCTCGCGGGCGATACGAGCCACGATTTCCGGGGAAATATTGTCTCTGCTGCCCTGTGCACGCAGAGCCTCACCGCTCAGTTTGAGCAGGATACGCTTGTATTTGGGAGAGGAGGAATCACTCATGAGTGGAGAAAATGCTTCGTTGGCAGATAATTTGCCATATTCCGCAGCAAAATGCGAGCCAAAAGTTTGCCAGCGATAGGAAAAAATAAGTTCGCCCCCGAGAAGTAGCAGGCAATGCGCAAATGACAGCCTCCGGATTGCTTAACTCTTAGCCTTCTCTTCCTGCTCTTTCAATTTAGCCTGAATACCGCGAAGGAAGACGCTTTCAAGTGAGTTTCTGGCCGGTTGCTCCGCAAGGAGGGCATCTCCTGCGAGGGCACGGATTTGCTGAAGCAGTTCCGGCGAAGGGTTACGCAAGGTAAGCTCAGTGCGGGAGTTATCACGCGTGAGCTCCTCCATAGTCCCCTCAGCAATCATGACACCGCGGTAAAGAATCCCCACGCGGTCACAAATTTCCTGCACCTGCTCCAAGAGATGGGAACAAAGAAACACCGTAACCCCCTGCTCTTTGATATTCAGGATAATATCTCGAATTGCCCGTGAACCGATAGGATCCACCCCAGCCGTAGGCTCATCTAGCACAAGCAGGCGCGGCTTCTGCACCAAAGCCTGAGCCAGTCCAACTCGCTGCAACATGCCTTTGGAGTATCCACCCAAGCGGCGATGGGCAGCCTCCGTAAGCCCTACCAGCTCCAGAAGCTCCTGCGTGCGGGCCTTCAGCTCTGCACCGCGAAGGCCACAAAGGCGCCCATAAAAGCGCACGGTTTCCTCACCGGTGAGGAACTTATAGAAATAAGGATTCTCAGGCAGGAAGCCCATCTCGCGACGATTCTCCGCGGCAGTTGCAGGCTTGCCGAATACGGTGCATTTACCTTCATCCGGCGCCAGCAAGCCCACGAGTGCCTTCATGATGGTGCTCTTGCCTGAGCCATTCGGGCCAATGAGACCATAAACGCCGCCTTGGGGAATACTGAGGCTTACGCCCTTCACGGCGTAAACCCCGCCCTTCCCCCAGTGTCCGGGGAAAGTTTTATGTATTTCCTGAATCTCGACGGCTTTCATAGTCCTCATCGAAATATGATTTACTCAGCGGCAGCCATGAGGCGCAGCAGGTTCTCTGCCATGCAGATACCCTTCTCGAAAATCTCCACGCGCATATTTTCGTTCGGGGAGTGAATGCGGGCATCCGGCAGGTCCATGCCGAGGAAGATAGCATCCTTGCCGAGTACCTTGCTGACTTCTGCAATAATCGGAATGGAGCCACCTTCACGCACTAGTACGGGAGGATTGCCGAAGGTCATCTCCAGAGCCTTCTGAGCAGCTTTGCCCCAAGCAGAGTGCGGGTCGCTCAGGTAAGCCTCACCACCATGCTGACGGGTAAACTTCATGCGCACGCTCGGAGGGCACACCTTGCGGAAGTGAGCCTCCACCTTATCCAGAATATCCTCCGGATCCTGACCGGGCACGAGGCGGCAGCTCATCTTAGCCAGGGCCTTGGTGGGGATAACGGTCTTGGAGCCCTCGCCTTCGTAACCGCCGGAAATGCCGTTGAGCTCAAAGGTGGGACGCGCATATACACACTCAGCGCCGGTGTAACCGGTTTCCGTACGCAGCTCAGGCACACCGGTAAGTTCGGCCAGCTCATCATTGCTCATACTGGGCACACGGCGCCAGCTCTCACGCTCCCACTCAGCGATATCACTTACGCCATCGTAAAAGCCTTCCACTGTCACGTGGTTATCAGCGTCATGTGTGGAAGCCACCATCTCGCAAAGCGTGGTGATGGGATTTGCCACAGCGCCACCGAACACGCCGGAGTGCAAGTCCATGCAGGGAGCGGATACTTCCAGTTCAAAACAGCACAGACCCTTCAGGCCGTAAGAAAGAGAAGGCACATCCGGAGCGGCCATGCCGGTATCGCTCACAACAATCACATCACAAGCAAGAAGCTCCCTGACCTCCGGCTTCTGCATGAACTCAAACAAGCTCGTACTGCCACGCTCTTCTTCACCTTCAAGCAGGAAAATAACATTCAGCGGCAGAGCACCATCCTTGCGGATAATTTCCTCCACACCCAGAATGTGAGCCATTATCTCACCCTTATCGTCAGAAGCACCGCGAGCATACACGCGGCCATCACGCACCTCGGGTTTGAAGGGGTCGCTGTGCCACTCGTTCAGAGGGTCAACGGGCATCACATCATAATGACCATAAATCAGCACCGTGGGAGCGCCCTCCACTTTCGGACTATGAGCCACCACGATGGGGTGAATGTCCGTCATATGTTTCACGGCATCAAAGCCAAGAGAGGCCAACTTGGTCACAAGAAAATCAGCGCAGCGTTCCACCTCAGGGGCATACTCTGCCACGGCTGATACGCTCGGAATACTCAGAAAAGCGAAAAGATCATCCAGCTTGCTCATGCACTGCATTCTACCCCAGCTCATCCCCCCACGCAAGCACAAAGGCTGCCTTCACCACGGATATGGCAGAATTCGCACGCAAGAACAGCATTTTGACTTCACAAACGCACTCACAAGTGGTATAATAGCCCCATGGCTAATAAACCCGTAGTTCTGATTATTCGTGACGGCTGGGGCCGCAACCCTCAGGGGCCGGAAGCCGCCAAGCAGACGGGCGACGCTACCGTGCTCGCCAATACTCCTTTCACTGACAAGCTGCTGGCTACCTGCCCGCACTCCATGCTGGGCGCCAGCGGCCAGGATGTCGGCCTTCCCGACGG
The DNA here is from genome assembly GCA_017517385.1 of Akkermansia sp. GTDB lineage: Bacteria > Verrucomicrobiota > Verrucomicrobiia > Verrucomicrobiales > Akkermansiaceae > Akkermansia. The sequence goes on along the minus strand of JAFWZG010000052.1, from coordinate 23,144 downwards.
CCAGATGGGTAACTCCGAGGTAGGTCACCTGAATCTGGGTGCCGGCCGCGTTGTTTTCCAGGACCTTTGCCGCATCACCAACGCCATCAATGATGGCTCCCTCGCTAAGAACCCTGTTATCACTGAAGCCTTCGCCAAGGCCGCCGGCACCCGCCTGCACCTTCTCGGCCTTGTGTCTGACGGCGGTGTGCACTCCCACATCGAGCACCTTATCGGCGTAGTGAAGATTGCTGCTGAGGCAGGTGTTAAGGACATCATGATTCACGCTATCACTGACGGCCGCGACACCGACCCCAAGAGCGGTGCCGGTTTCCTCAGCCAGCTGCAGGACGCCGTAGCTCCATACGGTGCCAAGATTGCTACCGTGGTGGGCCGCTTCTACGCCATGGACCGCGATAAGCGCTGGGACCGCGTACAGGTTGGCTGGGACGCCATCGTGCTGGGCAAAGGAGAGCAGTGCTCCTGCACTCCCGCCGAGTACGCAGAGAAAAGCTACGAGGGCGGCGTGACGGACGAGTTCCTCAAGCCCGCCATCTTCTGCGAGGGTGACACCCAGCGCGTACGTGATGAAGACGTGGTATTCTTCTTCAACTTCCGTGCTGACCGTGCCCGCGAACTCTCTCGTGCCTTCATCTATGATGACTTTGACGGCTTCGACCGCGGTGTACACCCCCACGTGCACTACATCACCATGTCCGAGTATGAAGCCTGCTACCCCACTCCGGTGGTGTTCGAGCAGGAGCAGCTCACCAACATCCTTGGCGAGGTTATCGCCGCTGCAGGCCTCAAGCAGCTGCGCATCGCTGAAACGGAGAAGTACGCTCACGTGACCTTCTTCTTCAACGGCGGCGTGGAGACTCAGTTCGAAGGCGAAGACCGCATCCTTGTACCCTCCCCCCGTGAGGTGGCTACCTATGACCTCAAGCCCCAGATGAGCGTGGGTGAAGTGGCTGACAAGTTCGTGGACGCTATCGCTAACTACGATATCGCCATCATGAACTTCGCCAACCCGGACATGGTGGGCCACACCGGTTACCTTGAGGCCGGCATCACCGCCTGTGAGGCGGTGGACAAGGCCTTGGAGAAGAGCGTTACCAAGATTCTCGAGCTCGGCGGCTGCTGCCTCATCTGCGCAGACCACGGTAACTGCGAGAACATGATGAACCCGGACGGCTCCCCGAACACCGCTCACACCACCAACCTTGTGGACCTCATCTATTGCGGCCCCGATCAGGACGAGGTGAAGATGTCGGACGGCATTCTGGCCGACATCTCCCCCACCCTGCTCAGCCTGCTCGGCATCGCCCAGCCCGCTGAGATGACAGGCCACAGCTTGGTGACCAAGTAAAGCAACCACAACATCACTTTCACACCGGGTTGATGAGAGCATCAGCCCGGTGTATTTTTATCCGCGAGAAGCATCCTGTTATACGTAGCAGATTTTTTCGTGAAGGGATGCCGATTTTGCTTGCAGAAGAGCCAAGGAAAGGGTAGAATGTATGGCATGAGTAGAACCATCAGAATTGGCACCCGTGGCAGTGAACTGGCCCTCAAGCAAGCTGAGCTCGCAGTGGCTGCGCTTAAGGCGCAGACTCCTGAACTGGACACAGAGATTGTCATCATTCATACTGATGGAGACGCGCATACGGACATCCCGCTGTGCTGCGTGAACAAAACCGCAGGCACGCAAGATAAAGGCGTGTTCGTAGCCGCCATTGAGCGCGCCCTGGCAGCCGGTGAGATTGACTGCGCCGTGCACAGCCTGAAAGATATGCCCGGCCAGATGGCTGAAGGCTTCGAACTGGCAGCCATTCTGCCTCGAGAAGAAATCTGGGATGCACTGATACTCAAGAAAGGAGCTAATACCAAGCGCCTCACCCTCGGCACCAGCAGTGTACGCCGCGAGCAGATGGTGCGCACATACTGGAGCGGCACCGCCACCACCACGTCCATTCGCGGTAATGTGCAAACCCGCCTGCGCAAACTCATTGAAAGTCCGGATATGGACGGCATCGTGCTGGCTCGCGCAGGCCTTAACCGCCTCGGCTACACCGGTGATTCCCTTACCTTTGACGGTACCCAACTGAGCATCGTGGACATGGGTAAGGATTCCTTCATGCCCGCGCTCTGTCAGGGTGCTATCGCACTAGAGATTCGTGCTGATGATGCAGCCACTCGTGAGCTCGTAGCCCCCGTGAATGACGAGGAAAGCGCACTATGTGTGAGAGCTGAGCGAGCCTTCTTGGCAGCACTGCAGGCAGACTGCTCCGTACCGGTGGCCGGTTACGCCACCTGCAATGGCGACTTCATGATGTTCCGCGCCATTTACTTCATGCCCAACGGCATGCCCATTCGCATCACGCATCGCGGCCCGGCTGATAATCCTGAGCAGCTCGGCAAGGATGCTTATGCTAAACTCGAGCCCCATCTCAACTAAATTTTCCCCATGTCTGTTACCACCCTCACCTATCACGAATTTCACGACTGCCTGTGGATACGCTGCGCGAGCCGCGGGTGTTTCGTGAACAGCCCAGCTCTCAAGACTCTGGCTGAAAAATATCTGGAAAACGGAGGAAATACCATCGTAGTGGATTTAGAAGTCTGCCCGGGCGTGGACTCCACTTTCATGGGAACTCTGGCCGGCCTTGCCCGTAAATGCATGGCCGTAGGCGGCAGTGTACAGGTGGCTTCCCCCACCCGCCGCACACTGGATGCCATGGAAAGCCTCGGGCTGGATATGCTTCTGGAACTGGATCCTCCGGATGCTAGCTGGCGAGAAGAACTGGCCGAGCGCCGCAGCGTTCTGGCACAGGATACAGAAGCCGCAGTGGAAGATGAACACCGTGAAATGAGCGAGATTGACCGCACCCGTCATGTGCTGGAGGCGCACAACACGCTGCGAGCCATGAGCAAGAAGAATGACGAAACATTCGGTTACGTATGCGAAACGCTGGAAGAAGACCTCCAGCGCCACATCGACATGGGCGAGGAGAACGCCTGATGAATAATGACAGTCAGCGACTGGCCGAGGCTTACCGCAACCTTGTGGAACAGGTGCACTGCGGATTCGGTCTCGCTGAGGCGGATGAGTGTGAAATAGAGCGCCCTTCAGAGCTGGAAGTACAAGCGCTCTGGCACTCAGGCCTTCTGGGTTCTGAAGGCGACACGCTGCGCCACGGCAAGGTGCACATACTAGACTTTGGCGAGTGGAATCGCAGCGTTGGCCCCGATTTCCTGCGCGCCGAGATTGAAATCGATGGTGCGCGCATGCGCGGCGATATTGAAATTGACCCCACCGCGCAGGACTGGGAACGCCATGGGCACGGAGCCAACCCGGATTTCAATCAGGTAATACTTCACGTGGTACTTGCACCGCCTCCTGCCGGCTGGTACACACGTAATGAACAGCACCGGGATATCCCCATTCTCCCCATTCCGCAGCAGACTCTCCGAGCAGCGACCGGTGCCGGTAAGCCCCTACCCCGGGATTGTGCGGGCTTCTGCCGAACACCTCTTTCCGCCCTTCCCATCAGCGGAATAAAGCTTCTACTGAAAGCAGCCGCTGCCTATCGAGCACAAAATAAACGCCGCATTTTCCGCCGAAAAGCCGAAATCGTCGGCACGAACCAAGCATGGTACGAGGCTCTGGCTGAAACGCTCGGGTACAAAATCAATAAAGTACCTATGCAGCTACTGGCCCGCCGAGCTCCGCTGCATGCTATCAGAAACCAGGCAGAAAGCATCCTTTTCGGCACAGCTGGCTTCCTCGTCCCTATGCTACCGGCGCAGGCTGACGGCGACGCCAGAGATTACCACCGCCGGGTGTGGGATGGCTGGTGGGCAAGGAGAGAAGAGTTTGCTCTGAGTGAAGGTCGCGCCCTGCCTTGGCGCTATGCACCGCTGCGCCCGGCAAACCACCCGCACCGCCGCGTGGCTGCCTTGGCCCTAGCTGCTGCACACTGGAGCTCGATAAAGAACCGCCTTACAGCAGAGCACGCCAAAGAACTCTCACGCCTGCTCACATCCCTCAGTCACCCGTACTGGAATGAGCGCTGCTCCCTGCCTTCCTCTAAACTCTCAGCAAAAGCGGCGCTCATCGGCGAGGAACGCGTGAAGGATTTCCTCGTGAACCACGTCTATGTGCAGGATGAAGCGACCTTTGCTTGGCAAACCTACCTCAGCATGAAAAACAGGAACATTCCGCAGAAAGTGCTGACGACAGCCCAGCACCTCTTCGGCGACCGCGAAGACGCCCTTTCCCTCCTGCCGATGATGTACGCCCAGCAGGCCCTGCTTCAGATAAATACAGACTTCTGCTCCACCAACTCCTGCCGAGACTGCCTGTTCCCAGAGCAGCTGGCAGATTGGACCTTAAGCTGATTTCAGGCTCTTACTTCCCCCTATCAAGGGCTTGGCGAGTTTCCTCCATTATCTCCTGCGCCCGCAGAACATCCTCGGTATGAGAAGTTCCTGCGCTTCTCGCCACGGTAAAAATCTCAGCCAAGCGCCGATTCATCTCAGCAACGGCTGCTGCTGCATGTTCGGACTCACTCGCGCGAGCACGTAGAATCTGAATCTTCTCGAAATCTTCCACACCATCGCGCAAACGTTCAAAGCGGATGGAGCTCCTGTTGCCGGGATACACAAGGAAGCAATCCCCGGAAGGCCAATGAACAAAGTCCGTGCATGCAAGCGGATTTCTGTTCCATGAATTATAGGCCCAGCGCAGGAAGCCATCCAAATGATTGGCGGCAGCGAAAAGCCCGAGCCACTCAGCCTCAGCAGGAACAGAACACGTAAAAGTATTAGGGCGTGCTGGATGGAGGCACACGTAAAACGTCGTAATGAACCCGGCTTTGCGGCGCTCCTGTAAGAGCTCACCCAGTGTAGTACCGGCATGGGTGATTACGGGAGAAATATTATATACTGAGCGAGTAAGCTCGGACGGCTTATCCACGGCAGAGGCAATACGGAAGCCGGGAGCATGCTGCCGCACCAGCTCCATGGCAGCTCTCACCATGTAATCCGGGCGCTCATCAATGGCAATACATGTTTTCTCCGCCCAGCCCTTTTCCTGCATGTGGCGATAGAAATCCTGCAGGAACGGAGCCCACACTTGTTCAAAGGAAGGTTCCCCGGGCTCAGCCTTCATCTCCGCCCATTTACCCGTAGTCTCGTCAAAATATTTGACCTTAAGATGCCATGGAAGCATGGAATAGCAACTGATTTGCTCACGTATGCCAATTTCATCGTGCATGAAGGTAATCCATGCATCCAGAGCGCTGTAATCGTAGCGCATAACTCCATCTTTTCCTCGCACCCAGCGAATCATGGAGGGGAACCAGTCGTAGGTCTGCCCGTTCCATGCTTCGTCCAGTAGCGTGCACGTGATGCATTTCTGCCCGGCTTCAGCGAGACGCTGCATGAGGGGGCGCATGACGGCAAAGTGAGCCTCTGACCATGGCTCCACATCATGCCAGCGGGCTACAGCTTGCGGATGTTGCCACAAATCCAAATGAAACTTCCAATCTGCAGGAGCAGGAAGCACCGCCTCCTGCACCTCAAGTTCCACCGGAAGCCCCACAGCCTCACAGCCCGGGGCTGTCACTTCCACTGTACCACGGTATACGCCGGGTTGAGCAGCACGCGGAATATCCACACTGAACCATACGCCGCGATTCACTCCGACAGGATTATAACAACTGCCATCGTTGCCGATAACATCCGCCACAATAACGCCTTCAGCCTGCGTATATCTCAGCATACTTACCTGAGCATCGATTTTTGAATCACCCATGCAAAGCCCATCACAAGAAACACTCAGCTCAGCCGCTCCTCCTATGACCTGAACCGCCAGCTGGGCACTACAACGCTCACCCCGCCACCCGCGAAGTCTTAATTCACTCTCATCGCCCCCTTCGCCGAAAGGATACGCCCTATTTGCTACCAACCGCTCATCAAGAGCCGTGGCTATTTTGAGAGCAGTAGGCATCACCTGCGAAGCATCCACAGAAGCGGCGGCATCATATTGGGGGTGACGTTCGGGTGCCCACTGTGCCATGACGGGTTGAAAAACGGAAATCATACTGCACAAAAAGAGGTTATACGCGATACGATGCTTCATACACCTGCATTATAGCGAATCCCAGCAAAAAAAGGAATTCCAAATTGCGTTCACCTCTGCAATCAGAACGATACAGTACGTCGAAGCTGAATGATGATTGAAGAGCAGCGCCAAAAACACTAAGCTATGCGTGGCCCATGAACGCAGAAGAGAAAAAGAAAATAGCAGGAAGTGTGGCAGGAAAAGCCGCCGCAGCAGCGGCTGCCCAAGCACAGAAAAGTAGTGGATGGAAGCGCTGGATTTGGAGTATTGGCGCAGCCATTGCAGCAGCCGTGGCTTGGTTCGCTACGGGAGGTGAACAGCAACAGCCTCAGGCAGAGGAACAAACTGCTGAAGCCGCTGCACTCTGAGCACCCTAGCTCGGAACAGTGGCGCAGACACCCATCGGATGTCTGCGCCACTTTTTTTATTCAAGATTTGCAGGAAGCCCCAGAATAGTGCCGGGCATTATCTTATGGCCGGCGAAGAAACTTTCGGCATTCATCTTACGAGCGCCCGGCGGCTGCATGGTGGAGATGCGGATAGCGCCGCCGCGAGGACCGCCGCAGGATACCAGCATACCCTCAGGCCCCGCCTCCAGCACCATGCCGGGTACAGCGTCCACAGGCTTCTTATAATATGAATACAAATCAATGGGCGGGAAAATCTTCAGCTGCTTATCACCGCCGGACTTCACAGAAGGATAGGTGGTAAAGGTACCCGGCCATGAATGGTATGCACGAATCTTGCGAGCCACCTGAAGCGCGGGCTGGTGCCAGTCTATCTGGCCATGCACACGCAGCAGTTTGGGCGCATAAGTCATAAGGCTTTCATCCTGCTCCTGAGGGTCAGAAGTACCTGTTTGGAGCCTGCGAATGGCATCCATCAGCGCATGAGGGGCGAGCTCTGCCAAATCATCATGCAGAGATTCCGCCGTTTCCGTACCATTCAGAGCTATTGTGCGGCTGCAAATAATATCACCGGCATCCAGTTTTTTAACCACGTGCATGATGGTAACGCCCGTTTCATCATCACCGGCCTCAATGGCGGCCTGAATACAAGCTGCGCCGCGGTGGCGGGGAAGCAGCGACGCATGCGCATTGATACAGGCAATCGTGGGTACATCTATCACCTGCTGAGAAAGAATCTGCCCATAAGCCATCACCACAACGATATCCGGCGCCATATCCTTGAAGCCCTGCACCGCCTCCTCATCCCGCATGCGCTCCGGCTGAAACACGGGAATCCCGGCCTCCTGCGCGCAGACTTTAATACGCGGAGGGGTCAACTGCTGGTGACGCCCCACGGGACGATCCGGCTGAGTAATGAGCCCCACCAATTCACCGGTGGAGAGAAGAGCCTGAAAAGAGGGAATGGCGATATCCCCCGTAGCCATCATAACGATACGCATACACCTTTTATGCCATAAAATATACAGGTGTCAAGACTTTTTGCCACAGCAAGCTTCTGCAGCAGCATAATTTTCCACGGCAAAACTCCTCATATCAGCCATATGCCGCCACGGCTCAGCGCGGCCTCCAAAGAATCCCGCACCTGCTGAGGGCTATACCCTGCGGCTCGCAGGGATGCAAGTGAGCGAGCTCCATCACGCTTGGCTAAGCGCTTTCCGGCGTTATCCTTCAGCAAACCATGGTGATTATACAACGGCACAGGAAGCCCCAACACAGCCTGCAGCGCACGGTGAATGTGTGTGGCCTCAAAAAGATCTTCACCGCGAGTCACGTGGGTAATCCCCTGCGCGGCATCATCCACCACAACCGCCAAATGATAGCTGGCCGGCATTTCCTTGCGTGCCAGCACCACATCCCCATACTCCACCGGCACACAACGCTGAATCCCGCGCTGCATATCCTCCCACTCAGGGCAGCCGATAAGTTCCTGAACACGCTCCATATTAATTCGCCAGGCATGAGCATCCCCCCGCGCCAGACGTTCTTCCACCACGTCAGGCGGAAGATTTCGGCAAGTTCCAGGATACAAATACCCTAGGCTGCTATGAGGCGCCCTGCCCATCTCCGCAATCTGGGCCTTAATTTCACTGCGGGTGCAAAAGCAAGGGTACAGCAGTCCTCTGTTCCTCAGACGGTCCAGCGCTTCCGCATACACACCAAAGCGCTCACTCTGCACCATCACTTCGCCATCAAAACGCAGCTCCAGCCAGGCTAGATCCTCAAACATGAGCTCCACCCATTCCCGGCTGCGGGTGCGCGTGACATCTATATCCTCAATGCGCAGCAGGCAGCTGCCGCTGCAGGCATCCGCAAAACGGCGTGCCTGCAGCGCGGCCAGAAGATGCCCCACATGCAGCGGCCCACTGGGAGTAGGGGCAAAACGAGTTCTGACCGTCTCAGGCATGCCTTTTCACTGTTTCTCTACGGTGATATTACCGTAGGAGCTACGGTTATCCGTCCTGTTGGTGAAAATAAACTCAAGAACAGGATTTCTTACCGCGCGACTAACCTCGAGCTTATAGCGCTGATTCGGCGCAGCATAGGTAACAGCGGACTCATGCTCATCAGCGGCAACAAGTCGTTCACCATCATACAGCTTCACCGAAGAAATGAAAAGCGGATCACGCCCGGTGGTAATCTGGAAGTTCACCACATAAGTACCAGCGGCGTTGATAGGAGCACCTGTCATCTGGAGCGGCACGGCCTGCCCGGGAATAGTATCCGGGTTCCAGCCCTGACCATAGCGGTACTCTTGCACCCAGTCGCGCAGCACTACGGGAGCAGCCAACCCAAGGGGGGACTCCGGATTCAGCGAGCGCATAATTCCGGCGTACTTCCTTATGTACTGAGCACCGCCCATCATACCCAGAGAACGGCGCACATGCCCAATGACGGCCGCACAAGCTCTCTGCTTAGCCTCCGGAGAGATGAGGGGATTTTCCAGCGCCGAGTCCAGACGTGCCAGATAATCCGCAAGTGTCTCATTCTGACGGGGTCCCCCCAGATTAAAGTTCAGCGCGGCCAGCACACCTTGCGTATCCTCAGGGTCTACCCTCTTAATAGCCTCGCGCAGGCCACCGGGCCAGTCAATCCCGCTCACACGGGAGCTTTCCAGCAGAAGGCGAGCCTGCTCGCTCACATCCTGACTCTCGCGAGAGCGGCGCAGGATATCATCCTGATTACGCTTGGCCGTCATACGGGCAGCCACCAGCTGCGCAACACGCGCCGGGGTAGCATTCATCAAATCAGTTCCCTGAATGGTGGCATAATGACGGCCTTCTTTTTCGTAAAAAAGAATCGCGGGATAGCTGATATCACTCATATCATGAGGATAGGACAGTGAACCGCGTATCCGATTAGCGGCTTCTCGCATCTCATCCGAGGGACGCTGATAGATGGGGAGAGCCAGCATCACCGCTTCACCTGCGGCTCTGCGTACGCCGCGGTCAGCCATCAGGCTGCGGCACAGGCGCTCTCCATACCTATCCCAATCACCGGGATAGATAAAGACCATGAAACCGGCGTCTTGCACGACGGACTGGCCCTCCGCAAATGTTTCCACCACACGTGCTGCCTGTGTCGGGAGGACCCACATGGCGGCGGCAACTGCGATTGTAAGTACCTTAATCATGATTGTCAATTATGCTGCGGGTTCACCATATACGAACAGACCAACACCGTGGAAGTACTCAGGACCACCACCACGAAGAACGCGAACATACAGCGCGCGAGGGCGCTCCTGCTGAAGGTCAAAGCGGTTGATATAATTTCCGGTAGACGGAATCGGCTGGCCTACATCATGCCAATCATCATCACGCCCGGTATCAGACACCTGCACACGCAAGGGACGGAAGCGGCCGATGAGCGACCAATTGTTGGTACCGGCGAAAACAACACCCGTGATATGAGCATGGCGCGGCAGCTTCACGGCGATCCAAGCGTTGGTATCACGCCCGGTATGGAACTTGCCACCACGCTGAGTCAGCAAGCCTGCGTGAGTGTGCGGAACATCCCACTGGCTGGTGGAACTGGTAAAGGGCATACCACCCTCAGACACCAGCTTGCCCGGGAAAGGATGAGGTGCCGGCAGAGGAATATCAGAATGCACCAGCTCAGGATCCACCAACCTGGCAAGAGCATGGAACGTTCCTTCATCACGCTTACGCTCTGCAGTAAGCATCAAGCCGCCCAGCATCACCGCCTTCTGCTGAGAAGTCAAATCAGTACCGCCGGAAAGCACGGAAAGCATGGTCTGATTGAGAAGCTTACGCCCATTCTCACTGAGAGAGTTTGCGACACCGTTACCCCATGCCATCATCGGCGCAGCATAGGCTTCATATGCAGCAGCAGCGGCCATCGCTTCGGCATAAAAACGGCACACAGCGGCCTCCTGATTATCCTGACTGAGAGCCTTACAATGATTAAGCTGATTATTAAGGAAGTTTTCCAAGTACCAGCGGTCCGGCCCCATTACCTTGGCATTTGCCCAGAAAGCCACACAGGCGCGGCGCATATCATCAGCAGAGATGCCGGAATCCTTCATCGGGCCATAAACTGAGTTCTTTAACAGCTCGGCCGCCTGCTCCGGATACACCGAGGCCATACCGCGGCACAAAACATTGTTAAGCTTCTGCCAAGCCTGCACATTGCGGGGATGCTGCGTGCGAACGAAATTAGCGTACTCACGCCACATCGGGAAATTGAGCGGCTGAGCTTCAGCAGCACGCTCAAAGCAGGTAAGAGCCTTCTGCTTATCACCACTCTCAACATACACGTGAGCCATGATGCGATAGGCATTCGAGAGCCTCGTACGAGCGGCCTGCTCCGTGGAGTTCAAATCAGTTGTCAAATGCAATGAGCTGAAGGTATGATTATTGCTCCAAGGAATCCAATGCAGGCCACGCTCCCAGCTAAGGGAGTACGCGGGGGTCCACTTCCCGTTCACGCTCACGATGTAGGCACAATGGCCCGGCTCACCGGCAGTAAGTGCCGGCACACCATTAGCACAGGCGGCAGCAGCACCGAAGTGAGAAAGACCGCCGCACACACCACCTACGTTCTTGGTGAAGAGGAAGTGGTTCCGGTCATACACGCCAATGAAGGGTGCTACATACCAACGGCCATGAATGCTGTCGCCGAATACATTATCCAGAATGTACCCGCAGCGCCAGCAGCATGCAGGATATTGCCAATCAGGGAGGTGGATATTTTCCAGCGCCCAGACGAATGCTTCCGGAGTACCGGCAGAGTGGTTATTCTTCCATCCGCACACAATGCGACGCTGCCAGAAAGGAATATCATCAAACACCGTGTTCAGGCGCCCCTCTCTCCAGTACTTCACAAAGTGATTGGCGCGGTTCACCGCATCATAATAGCTCCAGTCATTACGAGCATACTCCAGAGCTGTGGCGGTAATCGCCTCACGAGTAACTCGCTGGCGAAGAGCCTGCGCATCTGCCCTGCCCATGGAGGTTATAATCTGGAACACTCGGCCGGGCTTGTGCAGCTCACCGGAAAAAGCGATTTGCTCCATCCATTCGTTGTTAGCCGTTATCTGGGCAAAAAGTCCTGCAGCCTCAGGGCGGCCAATCACTTCACTCAGGGAAACTGCCTGCTGTGCTTCCAGCTTAAGTTCCTCAAGGTCTTCCAGCGCTCGCCCTAAATTAAAGCAGGAGCGCTGTGCCTCATTACCACTCTGCTTATTGATTGCTTCCTCCAGCTGGTTGCACTCATTCTCTTTTTCGGTAACCGCACGGTTTATACCGTTGCGATAATTTTCATATGCCTGCAGAGAGTTAGACTCCGTCCAAGCAAGATGACGGTTCAGCAGGAGATTCAGGTTCTCTGGACGACTAATGAATGCCCGCATCTGAGCCGGAGACAAATCCGTCACCCGCTGGCGCAGTAGAGCCCCAAGGCGCCCCTTAAGGTCGCCGGGAGCTGCCCACTCCCGATTCTCTATTTTCAGCGCCGGTGTATTGTTGCCGGCGGCGTCAACCGAAGAGACGCCAAACACAGCTGCAACACTCAGCATTGCTAGGAAAACATTGCTTATTTTCATAGTAAGATTTTAATATTGCGCATTAACGATTACCTTCGTCACGCGCTCGATTCCTTCGGCGGCCAGATTTGATCCGTTGAAGAAACACTTCGCCCGGTAGTAACTGGAGAGAGCCGAACCATACTCCCCTCGCTCCTCACATTCCTTTGCATAGCGCAAAGCTTCCACGAAATCATGAGCAAGAGAGGAAACTTTGTTGTATTCTTCCATGAAGACAGAATCAGTCGAGTAGCGGTCGTCTTCTTTCAGGAGGAGAGTTATCTGCTCCCAAGCAGCACAGGGGCCCATTGTTCTATCCTGCTCAACACCTTGCTTCAGACGCGCAAGAAGAACATCTGTACCGGCCACCAGCTCCAGAACCTCGGTGTACTTTTTCTCCAGTTCATGGTCTGCACAAACAACACGAAAACGCTCACGCTCAGTATATATAGTACGGAACTCACGGCGCTCAAGAAGACGGCGAAATTCTTCCATCTGAGGCGCAAAACTATCCACTCGGGCAATTTCCGCCTCGCCCTCATCCAGCGCCGGATTCTGCGGCCAAATCATGGCAGCCTCTGTAGCAAGGCGGCGGAACTCTTCCTGATTACCAGCCTGAAACGCCTGCCGGGCAGCACGTAGCGCAAAATTGCTCTGGCGCTTCCTGCCGGTGGTGTAGGACATGAGCAGAGAATCATCAAAATCCACGTCCATCTCACGCATTTGAGCAGCTATGCTTTCCACCGTGGCATAATCTCGGGCATTCAGAGCTGAGAGCGCTCGCTTGCGCAGCTGCCAGTACGCAGCAATACGCCGGCGCTGTTCTGCCGGGAATGTGGCCACACTCTGCATGTACTCGCCGGTCGCCACCGCTGTAATCAAGCGGTTCGTGGCCTCTCCAAGCTTGTTCTGAGCCAAGGCTCCATGTACAGCATCAATGCTCTGATCCACCTCGCGACGGGCATTACTGGCAAAGGAGTCTATTGTATTGATAGTGGGGGGCATGCCGGTAATACCGGTAAAGGTCTTATAGGCATCCGAGTTCTCATCAAGGTCTAGGCGGGTATCTCCATCCCGGAAAAGATGACGATACACGCGCGCACCGATGACGGCGTGGTCATAACGGCGCTGCAGTAGGAAACCAAGCACGACGGACTGGTAATTAAGCTTGGCGAGCGGAAGCGCCGCCTGATTCGCAGCTACATTTGTACCCTGTTGAGCACGAAGGCGCGCTATTTCCGCCGTATTGGACGCAATGCGGAACGTGTGTGACGAGTAGCCGCTATTTCCGGAGCCGCCGGCCCCGCCGGCTGTATTCCGGCGGCCGCTGCCACGCTGTGTATTCTGGTTAGTGAGAGAATTCGTCTTATCCACCAGCTCATCAAGTTCCTTATCAAGCTCCTCGTTGGCTTGATCTCGGCGACGGTTAGCGCGCTGCACGTCCAGCGCACTTACCATGGCACTAGCAAGCACACCGGCCTGACTGCCATCACCGGGATAATCAGCCAAATTGTAAAGCCCCCTGCCTATCTTCACCAGAACTCGGCTGCCGATAAGATTTGCCCCACGGACGTAACGCTCCGTGTAATCCAGAATTTCCTGCATATTCCGGCGGTACAGGCGGGACTGTTCGGAATCATCCGGTGTCTGGCTAAGGTACTTCTCAAAGCGTTCACGCACAGCCGCGTTATTTCCTAAGTCAAAGTGGCCACCTCCGTATGAAACCGTATCGTTGGAGGGGTCCAAGAGAGGCAGCTCCATGCCGAAAATCTGCGGAGGAGGAGACTCACCCGCACGCAAGGGGTCATCATTCTGCACTCCATTCTGCGCCTGAGCACTACGGCCGGAAGCATCAAAACTGTTGGGCATCTGCGCTGTGGCAGCACAAATCATCAGCGGAATCAGCGGTATATATCGGAAAGTTTTCATCAGCGGATACTTACATCGTTCACTATCAGTATGCCCTTCACCTCATTACCCTCGGCATCACGACCGGTACGGCATGAGACATCAAAAATAAGGGTATCGCCACGCGTAATGTTAATCTGGAGCGGAGTGTCCCCCTTCACCAGCAGTGGGAGAAGTTCATTGCTATTACCACGCACGGAAACGGCCACGAGGCGGTTATTACCGTCAGTCTCGATACTTTCCACCTTACCCTCCAGCACATATCTGTTACCGGTAGAGGCAAATCGTGAACCATCCTGACGATACTGGGCTATATTAAAAGGCTTCGGCTCATTACTCCGTGCCGAAGGCTTCAGGAATAACATGCCAGCCAGCACTATGACCGCCACCATTAGCCCGCCAATGATAAACGAGCCATGATTCTTTTTCTTGCTGCGCCCCCGGCGCGTACTTCTAGCCATAAATTTAATTATCTCTTGTATGTGTTACATTTATAAAACATTTACTCCCAACGCATACGCTTCACGCCTATCCAAGTAAGAACAAGACCGAACACCACATGCAGCAGCAGCACAACACGGCACATCTGCATATCCCGGAATGAAGTCTGCACAATACTCTTCACTGCCTTAATCACATCCGGAGCCAAGCCCCCCTCAATGCTGCCACTCCAAGCCCAATAGGCGGAAATAAAGGGCTGAGTGAACGTCTCAATGAACTCCGGCAGAGCTAGAACAGCACCGGAAAGGGGCAGCTGAAAACCCACCAGATAGATGCTGAGCAGCGAGGACTGATCCGGAGTCCTGCAGTTTGCCGATATGCCTAAGCAAACACTCGTCATGGCAGCATTAGCCAGCAGCAAGAATATCAGGTGATTGATGGCATCACCACGGTACGGCCAGAACCACTCCACAAAGCAGAACATCCATAGGCTCTGAACCAATACCAGCACGGATAAATACACCGCCTTCGAGGCCACATACGCCCCGATTCCCACTCCGGCAAACTTCTCCTTCTCCATGATAAGGCGCTCACCGGCCACCTCTCGGGAAGCATTATTAGCCCCCATAAGGCCCAGCAGAATCACCTCAAACATGATGATACCGGAGACTGCGGAGCCCACTTTAGCCCGCACCTCGGCCTGTTCCTGCTGGTGCTGCACTTCCATGGCGATATCCGCCCCCTGCATATCCGTGAGATTAATAAGCTGCTCCTGCCCCTTGCTGGAGAACAGCGCCACAAGAATGGGGAAAATAAGCACCATGGCCACCTGCAACATCAGCTGCGTGCGGTCACGCATCAAGATAGAAAAGCGGCGGCGCAGCAGTACCATCAGCTGCGTAAAGAAGCCCGGCCCGCTAATCTCCTCCTCCTCACCATCAGACACAGCCGGGGGCGGAGGCAGCTCTCCCTTCTTTTCAAACTTAGAGAGATGTTCCTTCTCCAGCTTCCTATAATATTCAAGGCGGTGCTTGAGCCAGCTGGCGCTCCAATCCTCCGGTTCACGCAAGCTCAGGTGAGGATACACCTCCTCAGCATTCTCCACAGAGAAATAGTGAGACAAAGCACGCGGTGAGCCATGATACGCAAGATTTCCTTGCACCAGCACCATAACGCTATCATACAGCTCCATCTGGGAGAGGCTGTGCGTCACGGATATCACGATTCGGCCATCCTTCATGCTCAGATTATGCAGCAGCTGCACAATCTCACGCTCAGAGCGAGGGTCCAGTCCACTGGTCACCTCATCGCACAACAGAATGCGCGGGCTGCTCACCAGCTCCATGGCCAGTGCCAGGCGCCTTCTCTGCCCACCGGAAAGCAGCTTCACTTGGCGGTCTGCTATATCCGTCAGGCCGGTTTCCGCCAGCACATTATCGATGATATCATTCAGCTCGTCCTCATCCGCACGCACACGAAGTCGAGCAGAAGCCTCAATGCTCTCATCCACCGTCAGCTCATCATACGCTATACTGAACTGCGGCACATAGCCTATCTCATGAGGCTCAAAATCTCCCTCCTCTGATAAGTCACGCCCCTCCCAGAAAAATGAACCGGAGCTGACATCCTTAATACCGGCTATCGTTTTCAGCAGTGTCGTCTTACCGCAACCGGACGGCCCCACAATCGCCATGAAGTGCCCACGGGGCACACAAAAATTCACATCATTCAGCAGAAAAAGAGGCTCCTCCTCGGCATCCACTTCCAAGCATATGTTTCGGGCTTCCAGCATAGCTCTAACTTCCTTCATGCTCATCCTATCAAAAAGCCCCCCCTTACTGCAAGCAAAAAAAGCCATTCCCCTCTTTCCGTTAACTCAAAAAAAAGCCTGCCATCATGAAAAGAATGTTCGACAAACCCCGACCATTATGGTAGATTATAGTCAATCTAAGTATGAAAACGAATACCATTACCGCCATATTGGGGCTGGCCTTCACGGTCACGCCGGTATTTGCACAGGCCTCAGCCCCCGCAGCCGCAGAGGCGCCAGAGGCCACAGCCGTGACTATTGAAGCACAGCAGCCCGAACTCGTGCAAGATCCCCTGCTGGTGCAAGGAAAACTGGAAAATGGTTTTTCCTACATCATCCGCCCCACAAAAGAGCCGGCAGGAAGAGCCTGCCTGCGCCTCATCGTCACCACGGGTTCTCTGGATGAGCAGGCAGAGACCAGCGGCATCTCCCACTTCATTGAGCACATGGTATTCAACGGCAGCCGCAGCTTTGAACGCGGCGAGCTGATTCCTGCCATGCAGCGCCTCGGCCTCGGTTTCGGCGGTGATGCAAACGCCTACACCTCGCTGGATAAGACGGTCTACATGCTGGACCTGCCGAACCTGAAAGACGAAACAGTGAACTTCGCCTTCACCATCATGCGTGATTTCGCAGACGGCGCCAAGCTTGAGGACGAGGCACTGGACCACGAGCGCGGCATCATCGTGAGCGAGCTCAAGAGCCGTGATTCTCAGAACTACCGCGCCATGCTGGCCACGATTGATCAGCTGGCAGAAGGTACCCGACTGGCCCACTACATGCCCATCGGCCGTGAAGAAGTCATCCGCAATGCTCCCTACGAGCTTTTCCGTAAGTATTATAGTGAGCATTACGTAGCGGAGCGCATGACACTCATCGTCACCGGTGATGTGGATCCCGCCGTGGCTGAAACTTGGGTACGCCAGTACTTCGGCAGCATGGAGGCCAAACCCTCCCCAGCCCGCCAAGACAACGGCAGCCTCACTAATCCCGGTCCTTCCACACGCATCATCCCGAACACCGAGCAGGCCACCACCTCCATCATGGCCAATGTGTCCAATCCCTGGAAACATGAGCCGGATACCTTCATGCAGCGCGTGAAAGACTTCCCCCTGCAGCTCGCCTGCCTCATGCTGAACAACCGCCTCAGCCGCATTGCTCAGCAGCCGAATGCTCCTATCATGGCCGCTGAAGTCTCCGAGAGCAGCCTCTTCCACCTCGTGGAGACCTTCGGCTTCAGCGCCACTGCTCAGCCGGGCCGCTGGCAGGATGCCCTCAACTGCACGGAGCAGGAACTGCGCCGCGCCATTCAGTACGGCTTCGAACCGCACGAATTCCAAGAAGCCCTCTCCGCCGTGGGCGCTCGCCTTCACCACATGGCCCAGTCTTGGGAAACCATATCGGCCTCCAACATGGCTGATTTCCTCATTGATGCTCAGGACGGCCCGCAAGTGCCCACCTCCGCAGAGGAGGACATGCGCGTCTTCTCCGCTGCCGTGGCCTACATCAGTCAGGACCCGGACAGCTGCCGCCGTGCTCTTCAGGAGGCCTTTGACTACTCCCGTGTGAAGCTGACGATGACAGGCACCATCCCCGCAGGCATCACGGAAGCCTCCCTCCGCAGCGCCTTTGAACAGTCCACCGCCACCGCCGTGGAGAAGCCGGACCTGCGCCCCACCCGCCCCTTCGCCTACGATCAAATCGGCACGCCCGGCACCATCGTACGCAGGGATTACATTGAGGATTTGGACGTCACCACCGTCACCCTTTCCAACGGCGTTCGAGTAACGCTGAAGCCCGTGGACTTCCGCAAGGGCGGCCTGACGGTATCCGCCGCTGTGGATGGCGGCAGCCTCCGCCTGCCCAAGCGCCCCGGCCTCGCCATGGTGGCGAACAACCTCCTCTCCATCAGCGCTCTGGAAGAGCATGATTTGGACGAGCTCAAGCGCATCATGATGGGCCACAATGTGGACCTGAACGCCGGCATGACGGATACCCGTATCGTCTTCTCCGGTGGCACCACGCAGGAAGACCTCGAGCTCCAGTGCAAACTTATCGTGGCAAACATCCTGCACCCCGGTTACAAGCAGGATGCCCTCACCCTCATGCACTCCAAGCTGCCCGCCTTCTACCGCCGCTTGACCACCACACCGAACGGCGCCTTCACCATGCAGTCCGGTCGCGCACTCTATGGCGAGGATCCTCGCTTCAACGTGCCCACCATGGAGGAGGTAATGGCCATCACGGTAGATGATGTGAAGGCCGTGCTCCAGCCCTGGCTTCAGAATGGCGCCATTGAGGTTACCCTCGTGGGCGATTTTGATTTGGAAGCCACCTTACCCATCCTTGAGCGCACCTTCGGCGCCATGCCTGCCCGCAATCCTGAGTTTACAGAACTCACGCCTGAGCAGCGCTCCGTGAACATGCAGCCCTGGGGCCAGCGCCGCTTCTTCACCTACCCCACCGAGCTGGATAAAACCCTCGTCGTGCACGTACGTGATGCCGGTGATGGCCGTGACCACCGCCGCAACCGCCGCTTGCAGGTGCTCTGCGAAATCGCGGACGCCATGCTCTTCGACGGCATCCGCGCTGAGATGGGCGAGACCTACTCCCCCAGCGTCCGCCTCACCCTGAACAGCGAAATTAACGGAGCCGCCCAAATCGTAGCCACCAGCGCCGGCGTAGTTCGCAACCGCGAGCTTGTCAGCTCCGCTATTGACAGCCTCCTCACCTCTCTCGGCACAGGCGACATCACGCAGGAATCCTTTGACTGCGCTATTCGCCCCATCATCTCTGCTGCGGAGAAGAGCCTCCGCCAGAACTCATACTGGTGCGGTTGCCTTGCAGACATCCAGAGCAATCCTGAGCGGCTCGCTCTCATCAGAGACCGTCTGGATGACCTCCGTTCCATCAAACTGGAAGAAATCCAGCAGCTTGCCCGCGAAGTCTTCGGCCACAACCGCGTGAACTTCTACTTCACCATGCCTGAAGGCACCGTGCCCGCTGACGCAGAAGCCCCCGCCTCTCCGGAGGCCACCCCGGCCGCGGAAGAGCCCGCCGCTGCCGCAGAATCTGCCAAGCAGGCCCTTGGCCGCGGCAGCGAACTGAACTACGTCGTCGTCACCACTCAGGCTACCTATGATACCCCTGAGTGGCGCCCCGTGCTTACCGCCCTCGCGGAAAAATACCCCGGTGCAAAGCTCGTCGTAGTAGAAAGCATCTCTGAAGAAAGCTTCACAGAGGCATTTCGCGGAGCCAATGCCCGCCACGCCGCCATCGTGCTGCGCCCGGAAGAGGTGAACCGCGTCACGGTGAACCACCTGCACCGCGCTTCCCGTAGTGTGGATGATGACCTCTGGGGTGACTGTCTCTGGGGCATTATCACCGGATACTCCGCGGAGGACGCGCTCCGCATCGCCAAGGATGACACCCCCCTTGTCATCAAGCGCCTGCTGGGCACCACAAACGTAGGCTGGCACCCCTTCGAGTACAGCTACTGCATCACGGACTGGACCAACAGCCCCGTGCTGGAGCAAACCGGCTACACCGAGCCCACCACCACCACCTACGATAACAGCACCCCCGAAGGCCGCCACATCAAGGCAAATGGCATGCAGAGCCTCTTCGGCGAGCGCCTTGCAAATGCTAAGGTCCAGATGGTTGTCACCTCCAGCCATGCTACTCAGTTCAATCTAGAAATGCCCTTCTCACGTGGCCTCATCTTCCCCGTAAACAACCGCTTCTACATGCTCTCCTCCCCGGATATGAGGGACTTCATGCGCCCCCTCTCTCAGGCACTTCGTGGCCGCACGGAGGGGCTCGCCGCCCTTGCGGAAAAGAATGGCTGCCCTGCCATCGAGCCTGACGGCACCACCCGTGTCTGGATTGCCGCCGGCAACTGCCTCTTCGGTGATGCCCACAGCACCAACCAGAGCATGGCTATCACCGCACTCTCCGCATACACCTGCAATCAGGTAGTGGGTTACACCGTCCCCTCTTGGTACGGCGCCGGCGGCTGGGGCACCCTTGGTACCTTCGAGGGCGTGGAAGAAAACACCACACTCGCTCAGGCTTGGTACCTGAACAACCAATTCATCCTGCACAACACCAGCAAGATTGACCCCCGCCTGCTGAACATCCGTTTCGACGGCGAGAGTCTGGACTACCGCTTCCAAGTGGCCGTTATGCGCTCCGGAGTCCGCTTCACTGACCGCGACACCGCACATAACGCCCTCGGCCTCGTGCATGACCGCGACGTTGTAGCCTTCTATGGTGACCCCGCATGGTCCGCCACCATTGATTCCTCCCATGCCAAGCGCCCCCTCACCGTCACATGGCAGAGTGACAAGGCCTTCACCATCACCGCCAATCATGACTACAAGGGCCAGCTCGGCGTCTGGTTCCCCACCGCAGCCACCGGGCAGAATGCCACCGGCTGTGATGCCGAAGGCGCCGTCTTCACGGATGACTTCATCCTCTTCCCCGAGCTGGAAATGAAGCAAGGCGAATCCCGCACCATCAATATCCGCTGATTCCCATCCCCCAGCCCTGATTTTCACCATGCACCGCGCCCCTGCGCGGTGCATTTTTTTCATCTGGCTCCCCTTTCCTGCCCCATTTTACAAAAAAAACACTTTTTTATCACTTTTGTCTTGCCAAAGCCTCACAATTGATGTATACTTCCTCCGTCCCCATTAGGAGACACCGAAACAACTCGGGGTATTAGCTCAGCTGGTAGAGCACTTCAATGGCATTGAAGGGGTCAGCGGTTCGAGTCCGCTATGCTCCACTTAATCCCAGAAACCGAATCAGAAAACAATCTGGTTCGGTTTTTGCTTTGCATTGATTTTCAACACCTACGCCCGCTTAGGCATTGCCCGCTCACAAGCCCTGCCACCGCTCTGCCGGGCGCAAAACGGCCCCAAAAGGCCAAAAAGCCTAAGCATGCCTAAGCCTGTTTTCCTAAGCGCGAACGCCTTTTAGGGTCACTAAAGATGTCTCGAATCTACAATCTGTTGATTCTGTGAGCTTAGGCGGTTTTGGGGCGATAGCAACTCTGTGACAAGCAAAGATGTCTCGAACTGGCAAACTACACAGAATCAGGTGTTTAAGGCGCATTTTTCGCTGGGTGGTAACCTAAAATGAAACATCGCTTGCAAGGGGATAAAAAGTCACTCCGTCTCCGCAAAGGCTTCGCCGAGACAGGTTGCAAGCGATTGCCGGATGCCGGGGCTGACAAGCGAACAGCCTTGGGGGATTCCTAGTCTTGCAGGTGGTGTTTTGCGCAGAAAACTATCATTCACCCAGTTTATATTTATTGGCCGGAGCTCCCAGATTAACCAAAAAGGTAATCAGGTTATGCAATTCTAATTTGGAAGCCATCCACACAGCATGGTCTAAAATCTCTGCGGACGGTGTCTCTTGCTTTAGTAGCTCATCGAGGTCTCTGCATAAATTTGGCAAGATTGCTATGCGCAAAATACTGTGACCATCGCCTAAATCACACTTGTTGTTTGCTAAGACTCTCATGATATACCGCGTTTCCTCAGAAGAATTTTGCAGATACCCCGAAACATCCTCCTCGTATGCCCCATTAGTAACTAATTCTCCGGATAAGGTCTTGGCTAATGCCTTTTGAGCCGGAGGTGGCAGCTTGACGGCGGAAACCGCAGAAATCGGGGGCGCTGTATCAGCGGCATCGAGGTCGGACGTTTGTATGCAAGAGCTCAGCCCCACCGCCGCAAGGCACAGGGCTGAGGTGGCAAGGATTTTGTGGATGGTGGGCATGGTCATAACTCTAAGCGTGTATCTGTTACGGGGCATTATATCAATTTCCGCCCCTCTGTTCAAGCGTGGAGGTCATTTTGTTGCGCGTTTCCTGCGTTTTTGTTGTCGATGGCGCAAAAAACGGGCTGCAAGGGGAGGATGGAGCCCCGGCCTGACAAACGAACAGCCTAGGAGGAATCCTAGGCTGCAAGATGGTGTTATTGCCCGTTGTTGGGTCGCTTATGGTTGCGTTACTTCTTGCTGTGACGCTTCCGATACGCATCGGAGTACAGCAAACCGGTATAAACGGGGTATTTCTTCTGAGCTTCCAGAATAATAGAGAGAATCTCAGCATATTCCGGGTTGCCCTCAGCTCTGTTCTTCCAGAAGGAGCCACCGGGCGGCGGGAATGGAATTGCCCCGTTAGCGAGAAGCAGAGACACTATTTCCTTGTCTTTTCTCTGCATGGCTTCCGTCAGCGGCGTGCCACTCCAGCCATCATGATTCCACCAGTCATTCACTTCCTCGGGATGCTCATTGATACGAGTAATGACAGCCTGACGGGAAGCCTCGCTACCATCCATTTGCTGGATGAGACGAATCAGTACGCTGTCATATTCAAAGTAAATCATATTCCCGAAGCCCGGGTGGTCCGGATTGCCGGGGTAAACTATCTCCTCCGCTTTTGCAGAAAAAAGCGAGAGCATACAACAAGCCGTTGCGATAAAAGGTCTCAGATTCATAGTGTGGAAAATGTGTATTTGTTACGGTGTCATGTTACCAGAATCCGGGAGGCTTTGCAAGCTGTTAGTGCGGAAAAGCGCAAAAACAGGCCCGCAAGCCTAGGAAGCCCCGCCGCTGGAGCCCTTGGTCAGCCGGGGCTCCTTCCTACCCTGCAAGGTGGCTTTTTGGCCTGTTTGCCGCCAGCTGGGGCTCACATCAGCCCCTTTTCGCGGGCGGTGCGGGTCAATTCCTTGAGCATATCCGGGCCGAAGTATTCCCGGACGAGCGTATTCTTGTAGAACAAAGCAAAGCCGCAAACCTCGCGCCGCTGCGGAGGTTTGGGGTACAGGCATACCGCCCGGGCCGGAGGCTTGAGCAGCT
>JAFWZG010000051.1 GCA_017517385.1 Akkermansia sp. | reverse complement strand
CTGCAACCTTGCCATTACGAGCATAGGCTCGCAAGAATGATTCTCGGAGTGCGTCACGCTGTTCGCGAGACATGCCTTTTAATGAAATATACTCGTTTTCTGCTATCATGCGACTATTATACCACAATAGTAGTTAATTGCTAACCCAACAATGACAAAAAAATAAGTTGATTTCCCCATGAAACATGTTAAAGTCTTACAGAAAATTATATTATACAATTAATGACTACAACAAATCAATCTACACAAGCTCATTCGACTGTTTCTTTGCATTCCGAATCGCAACAACTGTCACGAAATGAGGCGCGAGCAGAGCTAACCAAACAAGGAATTACTGAAGAAACGTTTTCAGAGCATCTGGCATCAGCAGCAGAAGCGGGTGATAGTAAAATGGTTAATTTACTTATCGCGGCCGGAGCAGATGTGAACAATGAGGAAGAAAGTGGGCGCATGCCTTTGCTCGGGGCAGCATACAGTAACCACGCGAACATTGAAATTATAAGGGCTCTTATCGCGGCCGGAGCAGATGTGAATCGCCCCAACAAGAGCAAGTGCTACCCGATTGAGCTGGCCAGTTCGTTCGGGCATGCTGACCGGGTGCGTGAACTTATTGCGGCCGGAGCAAATGTCAATGTGAAGAATCAATTTGGTTGCTTCCCGCTTGAATTAGCTGCGGAAAAGGGGTACATGGATTGCCTGAAAGCACTTGTTGACGCAGGGGCTAATGTTAACGCGTCTAATAAAACAGGAGCTACGGCTCTGATGGGGGCCTCTCTCTGCGGAAAAGCGGAATGTGTGAAAGCTTTGCTTGAAGCCAAGGCGGAGGTTAACCATACCAACATGCAAGGGATAACAGCTCTTCACATGGCAGCTGTTCGTGGGCATTCAGACTGCATCAAACTCCTGCTTGCTGCGGGGGCAGATTTGAATAAGAAGGCTAATGATGGCCGTACGGCACTCGATATGGCAGTCGAGAACAAGAATGAGGATTGTGTAAAATTACTGAAAACAACACCCCATATTAACAGCATGGACAAAAAAGAAAGCATTGACGATAAGGCATGTAAGCTTTACAGCGAGCTATTTGCTCTGAAAGGTTTGACATTCCTAGTGGGAGATAGCTTTGACTTAAATGAGGAGGTGGATGATGAGACTCTTCTGAAGCACCCTGTGACAAGGATGGTGCATGAGCATCTGAGCATGGGCCATGGGCCGGAATCGCTCGCTATGCTTAGCATAATGCACATGGGGTCTTATAATAAGCTGTCGCAACTTCGTTTTTGTCTCGCCGCCGGAGCGGAGGTGTATAAGGATAAAGCGAGCGGGGAGGTAATGGTGAATCTTCCTAACTCAAAGAAAGCGAAGCCTGTCAAAGCAAGTGCAGTTTCTCCACAGCGCAAAATTAAAAAGACCGTGGGCACCCTTCAACTTCCGCCGGTACCCAACAAGGAAAAGAAACCCGGAAATGACTTTGTGACCTACATGTTGATTACGCTGATAATAGCGCTAATCGTTGCTTGCGTTATACTTGTTATGTGAGTTTTATCTGCTGCGGGAAGTTTATATAACTAGTTTATCCTTTCATCATTGATAGCAAAAAACGCCTGCCTCCGGATTGGGGCAGGCGTTTGAAATTTGTAGTTACTGCAAAACTTAACGGCTGTAGTTGCCGGGATCCTGAGTGATGGTAACATCGTGCGGGTGGCTTTCCTGAAGGCCACCGGTAGTGATGCGCACAAAGCGAGCATGGTCGCGCAGCTCCTGAAGGCTCTTGGCACCAAGATAACCCATACCGGAGCGCAGGCCGCCCACCAGCTGGAAGATAACGT
Organism: Akkermansia sp.; assembly: GCA_017517385.1. GTDB lineage: Bacteria > Verrucomicrobiota > Verrucomicrobiia > Verrucomicrobiales > Akkermansiaceae > Akkermansia. The sequence continues at coordinate 42,597 of JAFWZG010000051.1, read as the reverse complement.
CTGCCAGCATGCCCTTGTAAGGCACGCGAGCCTCCACACCTTCAGCCACCATCTTACCGCTGCCATTCTGGCCGTAGCGATCACCGGAGCCGGCACGCATGGCGCCCAGAGAGCCCATGCCGCGGTAGGTCTTGAAGTTACGGCCCTGATAGTGCACGATGGCGCCAGGGCTTTCCTCACAGCCGGCCAGCATGCCGCCCATCATGATGAGGTCAGCACCGGCGGCGAGAGCCTTCACGGCATCACCGGAGTAGCGGATACCGCCATCAGCAATCACCGTCACGCCGGCAGGACGAGCCACGGTGGCCACCTCCTGAATGGCGGTGAACTGGGGCATACCCACACCGGAGATGATACGGGTGGTGCAGATGGAGCCGGGGCCCACACCCACCTTAATGGCGCTGGCACCGGCAGAGATGAGGTCACGAGCGCCGTCCTGAGTTACCACGTTACCGGCAACCACGGGCTTACCGAGCTCGCTGAGCTTCTCAATCACATGCAGCACGCGGCTGGTGTGGCCGGTAGCGGCATCAATGAAAAGGGCATCAGCGCCGGCATCCACCACAGCCTGAGCACGAGCCATGAACTCCGGGCCCGGGCCTACGGCCGCACCGCAGCGCAGACGGCCAAGTTCATCCTTAGTGGACTCTTGGAAAGCCTCACGCTTGCGGATGTCCGTATCCGTAATAAGACCTACGAGGCGACCGGCCTCATCCACGAGGGGCAGCTTCTCGATGCGGTTGGAATAAAGAATCTTGCGGGCCTCCTCCTGAGTGGTGGAAGGAGTACCGGTGATGAGGCGGGTCATGGGGGTCATCACATCAGCCACGGTGAGTTTCTCCAAGTCATGGCCATCCACCACGCGCATATCACGCCCGGTGATGATACCCACCAGCAGGTTACCCTCAGCCACCACGGGCAGACCGGAGAAACCGTTCTCCAGCATGATGCCCTTCACGCGGCTCAGGCTCATATCGCTCGTAACAGTCAGCGGCTTGGTGATAACGGCGTTCTCGAAACGCTTCACCTTGGCCACCATCGTAGCCTGATCATCGATGCGGTTGTTGCGGTGAATAACACCCAAACCGCCCTCACGAGCCATGGCGATGGCCATGTCTACCTCTGTCACCGTATCCATCGGAGCAGAGAGAATGGGCAGGCGGAGTGAGAAACCCGCGCACAGTTGAGAAGAGGGATCGGCCTCGCCGGGAAGAATAGTGCTCAGGCAAGGAAGCAGGAGCACGTCGTCAAATGTAAGTCCAAGCTGAATTTCTGCCATAGCGGAGGATATAACGCCTCGCCACCTTTTGCAAGTCTAATCTGACAAAAAAGTGCATTTTTCTGCATTTTTTCTGTTGGAAGCGGAATCTGTACGTCATTTTGGCCGGAAGAGGCAGCCGGAATGATTGACGCCGCGCCGCTTTTCGTGTAAACTAGGGGCATGAGCAGCACATACACGGCACCGGCGAAGATCAACCTCTCACTGCGCGTTCTGGGAAAGCGTGACGACGGCTACCACAACGTGGACATACTGATGGCACGTCTGGACTTGGTGGACACGCTGGATTTCCACAACTCCCGCACCACCACCCTGCTCTGTGATACTCCGGGAGTTCCGACGGACGAGAGCAACCTCGTCATGAAAGCCGTGCGTGAGTTCGAGAAGGCCTATGGCCGCAAAGCCAAGCAGAAAATCACCCTCACCAAGAATATACCTCACGGCGCCGGCCTCGGAGGTGGCTCAGCAGATGCCGCTATCACCCTGCGCGCCTGCAATGAAATCATCGGTACCGGTTATTCTGATGAGGAGCTGCACACGATGGCCTCCGCTCTCGGCAGTGATGTACCCTTCTTCCTGAACCCCGTCATCAGCCGCTGCACAGGCCGTGGCGAAATCGTGGAGCCGGTGCCCGAGCTGGCAGAATGGCGCAGCCCCATCGTGCTCATTAAGCCTCAGTTTGCAGTTTCCACCCCCAGCGCCTACAAGCTGCTGCGCGGCGCCCACCGCATTAAGGGTGTGAATTACAATGCCCAGATGGTGGATGGCATCAAATTTGTAAACGAGCTGGAACGCGCAGTCTTCACGAAGTTCCCCGTCCTCGGGTTCAGCAAGATGTGGCTGCTCGGCCAGCCCGGTGTGCGCGCAGCCCTCATGTGCGGCAGTGGTTCCACGCTCTTCGCGCTCACCGAAACCATTGAGCAGGCACAGGCCGTGGCAGAGGCCGCCCGAGCTGAGCTGGATCCCACCCTCTGGACCTACTGCGGGTACGTGAACTGATTATCGGTTGGCGCATGCCAATCACAAATAATCAAGAGTGATAGTTCTCTCCATAGATCCGGCCATCCGGAACACGGGGTATGCGGTACTGGAAGGAGACCACCGCAACGCCTCTGCGCTAGAGTACGGCACACTTTCGCTGCCCCAGAAACTGCCGCAGAGCCGCTGTCTGCTGGCCATTCATGAGAAAGTCTGCTCACTGATAGAGCAATGGCACCCGGATGAGCTGGCCATTGAAGGCATCATCTACGTGCAATCACACCGCACAGCCATCACCATGGGCTCCGCCCGCGCCGCCACAGTACTGGCAGCCGCTCGATACGACCTCCCCATCATGGAATACCCGCCCACCTGCGTAAAACTTGCCACTGTGGGCCGAGGTGGCGCCGGTAAACAACAGGTAGCGTTCATGATGCGCGCCATGCTCCGTCTCACGGAAACTCCTGCACCGGATGCCGCGGATGCCCTCGCCATCGGCTTCACACACCTAGCCGCAACGGACCCGCTGAAAGCACACGTCTTCCGCGACCGCCGCTACATCTAACCCCGTATCGGCAAAGAATCAAATACCCTTGCGGCCTTCAAATGCGCGGGTAAGCGTAATAGCATCCGCCTGGCTAAGCCCCGCTCCGGCAGGCATCCCCTGAGCCAAGCGGGTCACGCGGCAGTCCAGCACCGCCAGCTGCTCAGCAAGATAAAGAGCGGTCACTTCACCCTCCACATCACTACTGATGGCCAGAATAACCTCACAGCCGGGCAGCTCGCGCACGCGCTCCAGCAACTGCGCCACAGCCAAATCCTCCGGCAGCACATTATCCAGAGCGGATATCTTACCGCCAAGGCAGTGGTACAAACCGCGGAAGGTACCGCAGCGCTCTATGGGCAGAACATCCGTAGGCTGTTCCACCACACAAAGCAGAGAGTTATCTCTCGCGGGATCCGAGCAAGCCGTACACAGCTCCCCGTTGCTCGCAAAAAAACCGCAACGGGGACAAGGCGTCACCTCATCAGCCGCCGCCATAAGAGCCGCGGCCAAAGCCCGGGCATCAGCCCGGCCATGCTGAAGAAACCAAAGAGCATGCCGCTCTGCCCCGCGTGTACCAACGCCGGGCATGCGCTTCAGGCGGGCAATAAGTTCCCGCACAGGCGGTGGATAATCCTGAGCCTTCATGAGTGAGCAGAACGGAAAAAGGGAACAACGGCCGTCAACAGCCACACCAAACACACACTGAAAAGCATGGGCGCTACATAAAACACACAGTCCCACAGCACACAGAGCATACCCGGCAGCCCCAGCGCTACCAGCGCCAGAAAAGCTATCTGCAGCCGCCCTACAACACCGGGCACACGCAGCAGAACCACGCTCAAATACAGCGTTACAGCGATACAAAGACCGAAGGTTCCGGCCAGCCCTAGTGCCGAACACTGGGCAGCCTCAGCCTCCAGATAAAAAGGATTCCCGCACAGCAGCTTCAGCTGAGCATCATTAATCGGCTCAAAACAGCCGGCGAGCATCAGCCCCATCGTCACAAGCAGAACGGACACACTCAGCAGCCCCCAGCGCAGCCAGAGCATATCTGTATCACTCCTCTGGGCGTGGAGCTGTTTCCCCACATCCGCGCGGATAATCTGCACATAACGCACCACGCGCAGCTGCCATAGCTCCCAGATGCGGCGCGGCGTTTTTTCAGGGCTGTTCGGTTCCTTTTCCATACCGGGAATACAGCGCGGCGGCGGGGTGTTCCCCCAGCCGCCGCCACTGGTTTTTCAATTTAACAGATAACTATGATATTCAATCAACAAAACGCTTCACGATAAGAGAGGAGTTATGACCGCCGAAGCCGAAAGAGTTGCTCAGCGCCACATCCACCTTCTTTTCACGGCCCACGTTCGGGCAGACGTCAAGGTCACACTCGGGATCCTGATTGAATACGTTGATGGTGGGGGGAATGAAGTTATCCTGAATGGCCTTCACGCAAGCCAGAAGCTCAATACCGCCAGCAGCACCCAGCAGGTGACCGGTCATGGACTTGGTGGAGCTCACCACAAGGCCGTTCGTAGCATAATCACCGAAGGTGCGCTTAATAGCCTTCACCTCACAGATGTCACCCACCGGAGTGGAGGTACCGTGAGTGTTCACATAGTCCACATCCTCGGGCTTAAGGCCTGCATGCTTCAGAGCCATCTCCATGCAGCGGCTGGCACCCTCGCCTTCCGGATCCGGAGCGGCATAGTGGTAGGCATCACAGCTGAGACCATAGCCCACAAGCTCAGCAAGAATCTTAGCACCGCGAGCCTGAGCATGCTCCAGAGTCTCCAGCACGATAACGCCTGCGCCTTCACTCATCACGAAGCCGTCACGATCCACATCATACGGGCGGGAAGCCGTGGCAGGATCATCATTGCGGGTGGAAAGGGCCTTCATGTTGGCGAAACCGGTAATGCCGATAGGAAGAATAGCAGCCTCTGCACCGCCGCAAATCATCACATCAGCGTCACCAAACTTCATGATGCGCCATGCCTCACCAATGCAGTGATTGGAAGTAGCGCAAGCTGTAGAAATGCTCATATTCGGACCACCGAAGCCATACTCGATACTCACAAGACCGGAGGCCATGTTCGTAATCATGTACGGAATGCAGAAGGGAGACACACGGCGGGGACCGGACTTAACGAGAATCTCACAGTTCACACCGTGAATACCCAGGCCACCAATACCGGAGCCAACCATCACACCCACACGGGTCTTGTCCACCTTCTCGGGGTCCAGCCCAGCGTCCTCCATGGCCATACTAGCTGCAGCCATAGCCAGCAGCTCGAAACGGTCACAACGGCGCACTGCCTTAGGATCCTTCTTAAAGTAGGGAGTAGCATCAAAATCTGCCACCTCACCACCTATATGAACAGCGTAAACTTCCGTGTCAATGCTCTTGATTTTGGTAATGCCGGAGCGGCCCGCCTTCATACCAGCCCACGTCTCCTCGACACTATTGCCGAGGGGAGAAAGGGCACCCATGCCAGTAATAACGATTCGACGGTCTTTCATGACGTTTGTGTACTCACATTAACCGATAGTTTGAGCAAAGTCAAGCATAAATCTCCATCTTCCCTATATAAAATCATTTTTCAAGGCTTTCCGAATCCGTTAAAAACAGACATTCAGAAGAGGACGCGGGTTTTGACTTGCCAAGACAGAAAGCGGGTGTTATAATGCCGCGCGTATGAAGCCCCTTACAAAACTCGGTGAAAGCAAGATGGTAGACGGCAGCGTGTGGGAGCTGTGGGAACGCGATGGTGAGCTCTCCCTGCAGCACGATGGCCTGCCCTGCGCAACCTCATTCACCCATGGTAGCGAAGATGCCATGGCGGAGATTGCCACCTCTCCCATCACCCGCGCCACTCAGCCTTGCATCATGATAGCAGGTCTGGGGCTCGGTTATGGCTTGGCAAAGGCCATGGAATGCCTGCCCCGCGAGAAAGCCAGATTCATCGTAGCGGAGCCGATTCCCTCCATTGTGGCATGGAATCGCGAATACAGCGAGACCAAGAGCGTGTGGGAGGACAGCCGTGTAAGCGCAGAAAATGCCACTGCCGCGGATTTGTGCCGCAAGCGCACCGGCTCATTGCATGCCATTCTACTGCGCCACGTACACGCCCGCTGTGAGATGAATCTTAGTGATGCGCAAGCCTATTTCAATGCACTGAAAGGCGGCAGCTTGCTGGCTATCACCGTAGTCAAGCGCGACAAACGCTTGGAGAGCACCCTCATGCGAGCCGGTTTTGAAGTAAGCACCACACCCGTTCCCGCCTCTTCCAAAGGCAAGCAGCTGCGCATGCACACTGTCGTACTGGCACGCCGTGGACGTTTCGTACCTTTCGCAGAACGCCAAAATAATAAATAATCCACCCACTCCCAGCCTCTATGAATATCCCCCTTCTCCGCCGCGCATACCCGACTCTGGAAGAAATCGAGCTTCTGCGAGTACAGCGCACCATGGGCATTCGCCGCGTCATCGGCGTATCAGCCCTTATCTTTTTGGGCTTCGTCTCCTTCTTGGGCTCCATGCTGGTGCTGAAACCCATGCTGGAGCTTGAAGAGCTCAAGCAACAGAAAGAGCAGGCAGAATTACAGCTTGCACGGGCTCAGGCAGAAGAAGCTAAAGAGCACAACCGCTACCTCTGGATGAGTGACCCCGAGTATTACATGGAAATGGCGCGCGACCGCGCCGATATGGCCCAGGAGAATGAAACCATCCTCCGCCGCCCCTCACCGGCTGAACTGGAGCAGATGCGCCGCAGCCAAAACAACAGGCGCCCCGCCCGAAACTAATTTTTAACCCCGGCTTCCATCAGCAAGCCGGGGCTTTTTTTCGTCACGCTTAATGATGGTGGTGACAACCGCAATCACAATCATGTCCATGCTCCTCATGAGGCGGCACATAATCAGCGTCCTCAATCTCCGGAGGCAAGGGAAGGTCCTCATCAAATAGGGACGGCGGGGCCAGCTTAGCCTTCAGCTCGGCGTCATCCGTCATATCCGCTGCGAACTTACCGGCGTGGTTGCGCACGGTCACCTTTGCACCGGCAGCCAGCAGCATATCCACAATAGCCACGTACCCATACTGAGCGGCCAGATGCAAGGGTGACTGCCCATATGCATTCAGCGCATTCACATCTGCACCCGTGGCTATCAGCAGCGTGATGAGCCCCATATCAGGCTCAATTCCCATATCCGCCAGCTCCGGAGAAAAATCCACCTCATCCTGAAGCAGCAGCGTGGACGCCTTGCGGAGATCCGTCAGGTCATCCGTCTGCATCAGCTCCTCCAGAAACTCCTGCACAGGCTCATCATAATCATCCGGGTCTAAATCAGCCGCCAGATCACGCAGCTCAGCCACACTCACCGTGGGCTTCTCTTCATCACCGATTGTCACGCTGTTCCACTCATTATCGTTCATGCGCGTATTGTAGTACATTCCTCAGATAAAAGCGAGACTTTTATCAATTTCCGGCTTGCCAGGATATAGAGCGAAGTGATAAAATGTGCGGCGCTAAACCTCCTCTGCATTATGATACACGCACTGGTCATAGGACTCACCGTAGCGCTGGGGCTGGGAATTCTGGCCCACAAACTGAAGCTTTCCCCGCTGGTTGGTTACCTGATAGCGGGCATTCTTGCGGCACAGCCGTGGTGGGGCGAGCCGGTAGACAGTGAAATAGTGGAGGACTTTTCGCATCTGGGTGTCATTCTACTGCTGTTCGGTGTAGGGCTTCAGTTCCACATCAAAGACCTTCTGGCCGTACAGAAAGTGGCTGTGCCGGGAGCCCTCGTCTGCATGGCAACCAGCACCGGCATGGGAGCTCTGGCTTTCCACACCTTCGGCGGAGAATCTCACTGGATTAACTGTATCATGTTCGGCCTCTGCATCTGTGTGAGCAGTACTGTGGTACTTACCCGAGTACTGGGAGACAACCGCCTACTCCAAACACCCACCGGCCACACAGCACTGGGCTGGCTGGTGGTGGAAGACATCTTCACCATTCTCATGCTGGTACTGCTGCCCGTGATGATAAGCGGCAAGGAGCTACTGCCTGCTCTCGGCAGTGCAGCCATCAAACTCACATTGCTCGTGCTCTGCGTAGCCTTCTTGGGGCGCAAAGTCATCAAGAAAGTGCTCACCTATGTATCCCGCAGCGCCTCAGGAGAGCTGTTCACGCTGGCGGTACTCGTCTTTGCGCTGGGCTTCGCGGTACTGGCAGCAAAGGTATTTGATGCGAGCATGGAGTTCGGCGCCTTCCTTTCCGGCATGGTGGTGGGGCAAAGCCGCTTTGCAAGCAGAGCGGCGAGTGATGCTCTGCCCATGAAGGACGCCTTTGCCGTGCTCTTCTTCGTATCTGTTGGTATGGGCTTTGATTTCATGGGAATGATGGAGCACTGGCAGCTGGCACTGGCCACCTGCACCGTGGCCTTCCTCGTGAAACCCATCATGGCGTTCATCATCATCCGCGTGCTGGGCAAACCGCTCCGCATGGCCATGAAGACAGCGGCCTCCCTCTCCCAGATTGGTGAATTCTCTTTCATCCTCGCCACCCTCATCGCCACGCAATACCACATGCTCCCGGCCTACGCAGCCAACGTCATCACCGGCGTGGCTATCATCACCATCACCCTGAACGCTGCCCTCTACCGCTTCGTTCCCAAAATTGCGGATAAGCTGGAGAAGCGGGGTGTGGGTGCTCGTAAAAACGTGGCTGGCAATGTGCCGCCCGCCACAGATGAGCGCCACCGCATCATCGTGGTAGGTTATGGCCCCTGCGGTGAAATCATGAGCGACATCCTGCACAAGTATGATTTGGAAGTCGTGGTGCTGGAAATGAATATAGATACAGTCAATCGTCTGGCAGAAAAAGGAATTCCCGTACTGCATGGTGACGCCCGCCTGCGCAACATCCTACAGATAGCCGGTGTAGAAACCGCAAAAGCTATCATCATTACCACGGCGGCCGCTCCGGCTCATGACATTGCAGAAAGCGCCCGCGGAATTAACCCAAATATCTCCGTCATGGCTTACACCACCTACATCCGCAACGCTCGCCTCCTGCGCAGCCAAGGCGCGGAAACCGTCTTCTCCGGCGAGGAAGAAGTGGCGCTCTCCATGGCCACTCACACCCTGCGCTCACTCGGAGCTACGGAAGAGCAAGTAGCGCGCGAACGCCTCGAAAATCAACGCCGCCTCGCCGGCGAGCCTCCCACCCAGCCTAGCGTCTGACACTCATGGCCCCCGCCCCCAAATTCCCGGATGATGAAAAAAGCTTTTTTCCGTGGGAGAAAGGCTGCTATGTGTTACTGCTTGGCATAGCGCTGGTACTACTGGCCTCGTGGATGAATGATATATTTGAGGTAATGAGCGGCCTGATGATGGGCATATTCTTCCTGTGGCAAGTAGTGCGAGGCCTCATCATCAAGCGTTATTACTGGCACATCGCGGAAGAAAAAGTAAGTTTCTGGAGCCTGTTCGTTGGGCTGCTGCTGGCTATCAGCTTTTACTTACTCTGCAAAAAATAAGCTACTACTCATCTTGCGGCGTAGCCCCCACAGCCGCTAACAACTCCTGAGGGCTGAGGTGCAACAGCAGCTTCTCCAGCCCACCGGAGAGCAGTCTATCAGCCATAGCACTCTTGCGCGTGAGCATATTGTGGATATTTTCCTCAATAGTGCCACGGCAGATGAGAGGATGAATCAGCACGGGCTGAGTCTGCCCAAGGCGGTAAACGCGATCGCTGGCCTGATTTTCCACGGCAGGGTTCCACCAGCGGTCAAAGTGAATGACATGCCGAGCGCGTGTGAGCGTCAGCCCCGTACCGGCCGCCTTCAGCGAAAGCACGAAAAATCGTGGGCCACCCGGAGCCTGAAAAGCAGCCACAAGCTGCTGACGCTCCGCTATAGGGGTACCACCATGCAGCATCAGCCCCGGAGCGCCGAAAATATCAGTCAGATACTCATGAATGGGGTCTATCATACTGCGGTACTGAGTGAACACAAGACAGCAATCCCCCGCAGCGGCTATGCTGCGCGCCAGTTGCCCCAAGCGTTCAAACTTACCACCGGCAGCAGGCTCAAACCACGTTTCCCCGCGGTACTGAGCAGGATGATTGCAGATTTGCTTCAACCGCCCCAGAATAGGCAGCACAAGCGTGAGGCGCGTTTGCGGGTCCGGCTCAGTAATGACAGCACGGAGATTTTCTACCTCCCCGGCATACAGGCGGGCCTGCTCCGGGGTGAGATGACACCAAGCAGCCACCTCCGTTTTAGGCGGCAACTCAGGCAACAAAGCAGGATCACTCTTCAAACGGCGCAGCATAAAGGGGCGCACAAGGCGGCGCAGCGGAGTATAATCGCAGCCCATGCTCTGCACTAATGAATTAAACTCCTTCTCAGTTCCCAAAAGCCCGGGATTCAGGAATTCAAAGAGGCTTCTCAGCTCAGAAAGAGAGTTCTCCACCGGCGTACCGGTAAGCGCCACACGCCGTGGGCTGCTCAGGCGACAAATAGCGCGAGTACGCTGAGAATCCGCATTTTTGATAGCCTGGGCCTCATCCAGCACCAAAGCAGGATACTCACAGCGAGCCAGCAGTTCATTACGAGTGGCAATTCCGTATGTGGTGAGAGCCACATGAGCGCGCCGCATCAACCAAGCCGGATTCGTGCGCAAATAATCCGCATTCTGCCTATTCAGCGCATAAGGATGCAGCACGACCACCTGCAGTTGTGGTGCGAAACGGCGTAGTTCCTCCTGCCAGTTCATCAGCAAGGAAGCCGGCGCAACGATAAGCGCAGCCCCCTTCCCCTCGCCCAGCACTCCGGCACCGGCCACGTGCGTAAGCCAGCTGATGACCTGCAGTGTCTTCCCAAGCCCCATATCATCCGCCAAACAAGCACCGAACCCCGCCTCCGTGACGTTCAGAAGGAAGCGCACGCCGTCCATCTGATAATGGCGCAGTGTATCCGCCAATGGTTGAGGAAGACTCGGCGCCACATTTCCGAACTGAAGATTAGAAAGAGCCAGCGCCAACCGAGCACCTGCCACGGCCCGCATACCATCCTCCGGCAGGGGCAACTGAGGAAGCGCCTCACTGCGTTTGCCCAGCAAGTAGCGCAACCCGACCAGCAAAGGAATACCACCCGCTGCCATTTTCATAGCCTGCCGCCAGCTCTCCAGCAGATTTTTAAGCTTATCGCGGTCCAACCGCACCCACTCACCGCGGAATCGCACCAGCCCGTCATCATCACCGGCCAGCAACTGCTCCAGCTCTTCATCCGTAAGATTATAATCCCCCAACACCACGCGAGGGAAAAAGCGCAGCAGGGAGTTAACATTCACCGAAGGTGCGGCATCCGGCTTTCCGGCACCGGGCTCTGCCACATCCAGCCGCACCTCCAGCTCCACGCGCGGAGGCTGGGTCTTCCACAAGTTCACCATGCGAGTCTCAATCCCCGCTGCCTCCAGCAGCGGCAAGGCCTCCAAATATGCGTGAGCCTGACGAGCACTCCACCCACAGGGCTTATACACCGCTTGCGAGTTAATCAACTCCGCAAAAAACGGGCTCTGCCCAGCCACCTGTCGCAATGGCCGAAGCAAATCCAACAAAGCCGCAGAATCCGCCGCCAGAAGTCGAGCCGCCATCCCCAGTGGTGCATGGCGAGCGCGGCCATCCTGCCCCACCTTGTGCACAAAGGTAGCAAGAAAAGCGAACGGCGCGCTGTCCGCCGCCTCGCCGGCATTCTCCGCCAAATGGAAACAGAGCATCCCCAGCTGCTGCCAGCCTTCGCCTAAACGGCATAGCCAGCTCTCCGGAGTACAGCATTCCCTGTCAGCCAGCCAAGCTAGTGCCGGTTCCAAACTCTCCAGCCAGCCCATCACATCCCCACCGCTCACCGCCTCACCCTCCACCGGTGGCATAGCCTCCAGCAAAGCACCGGCCTGAGCCGAAGAAGTGCGGAATACCACGACAGGCTCCTCCCCACGGCGGAGAGTACGCAAGTACAGCATCATACGCTCACGGGCCTGCTCCCTCAGCCAAGCCAGCACAGGTGCCGCCCCCGGAGGCAGCCCATAGCGCAGTAAATCCAGCATACCACGCCCGGCAGATGCAGCAAACGCGCGCTCCAGCCGTGGCTGAACCCCGGCCGGCGTGAGCACAAGGCGCCCCGCGGACTTAGTTAGTGTGATATGCACGCCACCATTCTAGCGGCTAAGCCCCCGGCTGGCAAGCTCCTACCATGACACAGTGGTAAAATATGATCTTTTTTTCATCTCGGAACGCTCCTCGGCATCCCCCAAAGCACAAAAAGCCATGACCAAATGTGACACAATTCCTGCTTGCTTTACCATGAGAATAAGCTACCATATGGGAAGCTCATTTCATGTCTCCTCTCACTACATATACCATTCTAGCTCTCAGCGGCATAACCCTGCTGAGCAGCAGCACCTTATGGGCCCAGACCACAAACACGCCCCGTCCGGGCACCGTAACAGCAGGCCCCCGCAACAGAGTACCACAGGATCCCGCAGAGGCCCTACTGGTAGCCTATGGCCTGCGAACAGATGCCGCCAGAGAAGCAGAGAGAGGTAACTATAATCAAGCCCTCACCAAAGCCAGACGCGCCGAGCGCATCATGGCCATCATCGTGCGTGACCACCCTCAGTGGAAAACCAGCATGATGAACCACCTGAGGCAGCAGATTGCAACCCACATCAAGAGCTATGAGGAAGCGGCCGCACGGGCGCCCATTCCGACAGGTCGCCAGCCCGGCCGCCCGGTGCCTCAGGAAGTGAATATAGACCTACCGGGTATACAAGCCAACGCAAACGCGAGAGAAGGCATCTCCCCCTCCGGAATACCGGATGCTAACGCCACCGATCGCGAGCTGCGAGAAGAACTCTCCCGCCTCCGTGCTGAGTGCAGCAACATGGCCAGAAGCATTCTGGACCTCAGCGAGCGATATCGCCAGACCCAGCAGGAACTCATCACAGCCCGCCGAGAACAACAAGAATACCGCGAGCGCTATGAAACCCTCCTCAGAGAAGTCACCGAGGAACGCAGGCTGAATAACGAAGTAGTGGAGTCCTTCGCTCGCCGTCTTGCTGAGGCTGAGGACCGTCTCCGCAAGTCAGAACGCGCCAGAGAAGAGGCAGAAGCTCGTGCCAATGAACTCGCCAGCCAGCTCAGCCAAACCCGAGCAGAACTCGAACGTGTCACCCGTGAGCGTGACCAGCTGCGCGCCGAAAACGAGCAGCTGCGCGCCATCGTGGAGTTAAACAGCCCTGAAAAGACACGCGCACTGCTGGACCAGAACCTCACCCTCGCAGAACAGCTAAATGCAGCACGCGCTAGGGTGGAAGCCCTAGAAGCACAAATTGCCGGAAACTCGGACGCCACGGACGTTCTCACCCAGCAGCTCACGGAAGCTCGTTCTGAAGTGAATGACCTGCGTGAACAAATGAGCCTCGTCTATGATGAAAACCGCGGCTACCGCCGCCGCATCTCCGAGCTCACTGAAAGACTTAATAACCTGGAAGCTGAGCTGAACAGCTCTGCAGAGGCACCGGAAGTGGATCCCGCCATAGCTGAGGAAAACCGCATTCTGCGTGAAGTTATTGCCAAACAGCGCCGCACTATCCAGATGCAAGAGGAAGGCCGCCGACTCCTCATTGAAACCTACCAGCAGATTAGGCAGGGGGATGGCAACGTCGTGGCAGAACTGGAACGGCTAGACCAGGAAAGCAGACTAGAACTGACGGATAGCGAGCGAAGATTAGTGGAGTCCATTCGCAGTGGAGCCGCTTCCACCGAGCAGGACGCGGACGGCACCAACGCTGTGCGCCGCAGCCTCGAAATCCAGACACTCGCCAATCTGGCGGATAAAGCATTCTCCCGCGCCCGCTACACTTCCGCCGAACAGTTATACCGCACCCTGTACGAGTTCCAGCCGGATCACGTACCGGGTCTTGTGAACTTGGGCACCATCCTGCTGTATCGCAACAAATGTGAAGAAGCCACGGAGTTCCTCACCCGAGCCACCCGCTTAGCACCGGAACTGCCCATCACTTATTACCTGTCCGGCATCTGCCACTACCGCTTGGACCGCATGGATGAAGCCGAGCGTATGTTCACACGTACCATTGAGCTGGACCCGGCTAACGCAGAAGCTTTCTTCTACCTCGCCAACATTGAGGCCATCAGCGGGCGCACCCGCGAAGCGCTTACCCACTTCGCCGCCTCCGTGAAGCTGCAGCCAAACCTGCATGATGCTCACTACAACATGTCGCGCCTGTACGCAGAGGCGGGCAACATTGCAGACGCCGCCCGCGCTTACGACCGCGCTATCCAGAGCGGTGCCGAACCGGACCCCGAGTTTGAGAACTTCCTTCGCACCCACCCGGATGCCGCCAAAACTCCGGGAGCTGACCTCGTGGCAGACGTACACCCGGAGGAAGAAGCCGCCAGACTTCGCGCTGAGGACGAAGAAGTACAGCGAATCATTGCAGACAATGCAGAACCTGAAACTACCGGCACCCCCTCCTCCTCGGAAGTAACAACCGCCACTTCTCAGCCCCAAGAACAGGCCGAAACTACCACGGCAACTCCTGAAAACTCAGATGATTCCAGACAGCCAGCATCACAAAACGTGGCTGAGGAAATAGAACGCCGCCAATCACGCAGAATTCCCGCGGCACCCACTCCCTCCGGTGCAGGCCGCCCCGGCGCTATAGAACGCCGCTACTCCTCCGTACGAGTCCGCACGAATGCAGGTGGATATCGCCACCGCGTTCGCCTCCGCCACAGGCACCCCTTGTCCCGCCGAGTTCGCACCCGCGGTACTGATGATATCCGCAATACCGCCGCAGAACAAAATAACGAGCAGGAACGCAATCAGCGCCCAAGACGCCGCAACCGCAATCGTAGAGACTGATTTTCCACCACCATGTACATCCAAAACCAACTGCGCGAAATTCGCACCGAAATCGCCGCCGCCGCACAGCGTGCAGGACGCCCCGCTGACAGCGTTACCCTTCTCGCCGTCAGCAAAACATTCCCGGTGAGCGATATCATGCAAGCCTATGAAGATGGCCAGCGCCTCTTCGGCGAAAACCGCCTGCAGGAAGCGCTGGAAAAAATCCCGACCATGCCTCATGACTGCGAGTGGCACATCATCGGCCCGCTTCAGCGCAATAAAGTGCGCAAAGCGCTGCAAGCCGGTGTTACTCTCATTCAGGCAGTGGATAGCCTGAAGCTGGCCGAAGCCATCTCGCGCATTGCCGGAGAACTGGAAATGACAGCACGCATTCTTCTGGAAGTAAACGTGGACGGCGAAGAAAGCAAACACGGCTTTACCCCTGAAGGAATTCAGAACGAATGGGCCGCCCTGACGGCGCTACCAAATCTGGAAATACGCGGACTGATGTGCATACCCGCCCCCACAGAAAAGGCAGAAGACGCCCGCCCGGCCTTCGTGGCCCTACGTAAGCTGGCAGAACTCCTCAGAGAGCGAGGGCCGCTCCCCCTGCCAGAACTCTCCATGGGAATGAGCCATGATTTCAGCGTAGCAGTGGAAGAAGGCGCCACCATCGTGCGAGTAGGCTCAGCCATTTTCGGAAAACGAGATTACTCCACGCACTAAATTCCCAAAGCAAAAACATCGCTTAAAGACAAGCCCGCGGACAATTTATTCGCGGGCTGTTTTTTTTCTTGCGCTCATACGTTCATAGTGGTAAATTCAGCAAGTAAAATACGAATTTTATTAACATGAAGTACTTATCCCTTTCTCTTATTCTCACAGCCCTTCTTGCATTTACCCCTGTATTTGCACAATCCTCTCGAACCAACCGCGCGGCCCGCGGTGCAGCAGCCGCCGCTGCCGCTCAGGAAGAACCCAACACCGGCGTACGTTTCGTCATCTGCGCGCCGAACGGTGGCAGCCTGCCCAACCCTCTCTACTACCAGAGCGGTGAAGAGTTCAAGAGAGTACGCATCTCCAGCCGCGTGCCCAGCCAGCGTATCCGCCCTATCGGTGGCGAAATTAAGTTCTACGATAAAGATCCCGCCGCCGAGGCCGCCCAAGATCAGGGTGATACTCCGGCCGCCCGCCCGGCACGTACAGCCCGCCCCGCTCGCCGCGGCCAGCAGGCTGCAGCAGCACTTCCCGAGCCTTACCTCACAGTAAATGTACCTCAGACCGCAGGCAGCAAGTCCATCTGCATCGTCATCCCGACTGATAACCCCCGCGCTCCCCAAACATTCTTCCTGAATGAGGCTCAATTCCCGGCCAAAGGTGTGCATGTGATTAACCTGTCCCCCCGCCCCCTCATCGTTCAAACGTCAACAAGCGGCAACTTCAGCGATATTCAGAATGCCCCCATCGGTGTTTTCAAACGGAATGAAGGCGTGACTGAGTCCAACTCTTGGCACTACACCTCCGGCAACCATGGTGATCAGGTATCATTCCGCCTCTGCACTCGCCAGAATCGCCAGACAAATGGCCGCAACAGTGCTACTCTCGTCCCCTTCAAGAGCGGCAAGTTCATCGTTTCAGAGCGACAGTCGCAGATTAATGTCGTGGTGGAATCCGGAAACACGCTGAAACTCATCAGCATTCAGGCCGCAAACTAATAACAAGCGCTCCTTTTCACCTGCCATGACAGCAATGCCCGCCAAATTATCCGAGGGCCCCGTGGCCGAGCGAATCGCCCGCATTGGTGACCAGTTCGCTATCAGCGGAGAGTTCCTCTACGGAGAGGAACTCTGCAACGGTCACATCAACACAACATACAGAGCCTGCTACCGTACTGAAGATGGGGCAGAAGACCGCTACATTCTTCAGCGTATCAATGACTACGTGTTCAAAGACCCCGTCATGGTCATGAAAAACGTAGAGAAGGTCACCCGCCACATCCGCTGGAAGACCATGCGTCGCCGCAAGAATACAGCCGGCCAACCCCTCACCCTCTACCCCGCTCGCGGTGGCAGAAACTACATTAACCTTCCGGAAGAAGGCGGGCTGTGGCGTTGTTACAACAACATCGAAGGCACACACACATATGACGTAGTGGAAAACACACGTCAGGCGTACCAAGCAGGTTATGCCTTCGGCTCATTTCAGGAACTCATCTCGGACATGAACCCGGAGGATCTCCGCGAATCCATACCGGATTTCCATAACACCCCCAAACGTTATGAAGCCTTGGTACGAAGCGCGGAGGCGGATGTCATGAACCGTGTCGCAAATTGCGAAGCTGAGCTGCACATGTTCAAAAACTGGTCTCCCCGCTACGGGCGACTGGTAGAATTACAGGCAGCAGGCAAACTTCCCACGCGCATCACGCATAATGATACGAAAATCAACAATGTGATGCTGGATGAGGATTCGGATGAGGCTGTATGCGTCATTGACTTGGATACCGTCATGCCCGGCCTCTCGCTGTACGATTTCGGTGACATGGTGCGCACCGCCACCTGTACCGCCAGCGAAGATGAGGAGGATTTGACTCAGGTTGTCATGCAGATGCCCTTCTTCGAATCTCTTGCGGAAGGCTATCTGGATGCCGCTCACTCCTTCCTCTGCAAAGAGGAAATAGAGCAACTTGCATTCGCAGGATGGCTCATTACTGCGGAAATCGGCATGCGCTTCCTCACGGACTACTTAGATGGCGATAAATACTTCCGCACTGAAAAGCCGGAGCACAACCTTATTCGCGCACGCAACCAGCTGGCCTTAGCCCGCAGCATTGAGACAAACCTGCCTCGAATGGACCGCTACATCCGTCGCCTCATGAAGGGCCTCGAAAGTAAGCACTAATTCCAGCTGAGCACATCATGATAAACCACCGGCACATAGTTAGCCTCCTTGCGGGGGTGGCCGTCACCATGGTCAGCCCCGCACAGCTGGAGGCTGCCACAACTCTTACGGAATTACAGAATGAGCTTAATCACTTCAGCAAACAGGGTGAAGATGCTCTTACATTCCGAACACAAGGATGCCGGGCAATGGTTATAGCGGATAGTCAGGGCACCATCGGCGCCGTACTCATTCACAGCATCACGAGGCGTAATAGCACAGATGCCGTGGTGCGCATGATGTCCAATCTCATAACTCATGGTGAAAAACCGGAGCTGCGCTTCTCGGAAGACAAACACTCCGCCATGCTTTTCTACCCGGAAATCTGCAAACGTGAGGCAGGCAACCGGAAAGATATGGTAAGCACCCGCCGTCTTACCGTGCTTCACAACCTCATTAGCAATTCCCACGGAAAATGTACCCCTTACCGCTGGCATGACAGCGGCATATCCTTCAGGGTACAAAACTCCGGCCAGCTCCTCTGTGAAATCACGCCGGACATGAGCGCCACCATCGTGGAATATGTGGAAATACGCCAGCCCCGAGGCGCCCGCGCCGCGCTCATTCCAAACATCACCGGCCATAATCATGGCCCCCAGGCTGATGCTAGGCAGCTGCGCATGCTTTCAGCCTCCCTCGGCGGGGCAACTGTCATATCTAACCACCCGGCAGATGCCACGTTCCTCACCCGCAAAACAAGCGTCTTCTGCCTCGGCACTCAGTCACGGCTACAAGAGGCTAATACTCAGCGCACAAACGCAAACCACTACATTTTCCCCGCTCTGCGTTTCCCGGCCACTCCAGTTCCCACCCCCACGTCGGAAACAATTTCAAGTGCACCACAAAGCGGACAAGCTTCTTCCACGCCTTCCGATGAAGCTTCTTCAGCTCCAGCGGAGGCTCCTACAGCCCCCTCTGTGCCCATGCCCACGCCGGAAGAAGCTCGCAGAGAGTATATCCGCAGCCTGCAGGAAATGTGAGTTCACCATGCCTGAATAAGCAATCAGGGATTGCCAGAGCGCAAAAGATGTGCTAAACTGAGCCCACAGCACATGATAGAACCCTCCACAGAGGGCACCGGCAACATACCGCCCACGCCCACCCTCATTATCCCAAACCGAGTGGATTTACCTACGCTCCGTGCCATGGAAGAAGCACTGGGCGGGCGGGATCGTGTATCATGGATGGTGGAGAACTCTCTACGGCCGGATGCCGAGGTCATGATGTACCTTTCCCAATCCCGGGCAGCCGGTTTCCTGTGCGCCATGGAACGCTCCGACAGGGAAGATTTGGTAAACATGGTGAAGGACCGCCTCGCACAGGGCCGCCATGTGGTACTGCTCTGCGGAAAATCCGGCCAGCAGCCCGCGGGAATTACTGATATACCGGGAAAACTGCTCTGTTTCGCAGACAACAGCTCCCTCTCCGCCGTGCCCGTGTACGTGGGCATGTACCGCGATACCCTCATTAACGCTATCGCGACCTCAGCCCCCTACGAGTATTTGGGCTTGCAGTTCATGCCTGAACAAAAGGCCGGCCCCGCCCTCGGTGCCAGAATACGCAGCTCTTGGATGGATGCTGCCACCGAACAGATGGTTGAACATCCGGCACTTCAGCAACCCTTAGCTCATACCCTCATCAAAAGCCTTGTCACACACCAGAACGCCCTCATTATTGATGGCGTGGATGATAGCCAATTGAGCTTCAGACGCCTGCTCATTTATTCCCTCATCCTCAGTGATAAGCTGAAAAAGATGGTAACAAACCGCAGGCTGGGCATCATCCTGCCGCCCGGTAAACTGGCCGCAGTGGCAAATGTGGCCTGCATCATTGCCGGCATCATCCCGGTGAACATCAATTACAGCGCCGGCCCCAAGGAGTTTGAGCACCAAGTTAGCATGGCCGGTGTGAACCGCTTCATCACAGAAGTACGCTTCACTCACAAACTACAGGAATTCCCTTGGCCTGCACACCGAGACCTCATTTTCATTGACCGCGAGCTGGCAGAGGCCGGCTCCGGTGGTGTAAAACTGCGTGAGATTGCAATCCGCCTAGGTAAGGTGGAAATGCTCACCCGCCATATGAAAAACCACCCTAGGCAGACGGATAACGAAGCCGTGCTCCACTTCACCTCGTCTACCGAAGGAAAGGCCAAAGGTATACCCTGCTCCAACCGCATGCTCACGGCTGCCATCATGCAGCTGAGCAGTCGTCTACCCATCGAATCTGACCGCAGAGTACTATCAGCACTGCCACTTTATATACCGACCGGTTTCATCTGCGGCTTACTGCTCCCGCTGCTGCAAGGGCTGGACATCGTCACCTACCCAGACATGCACGCCCCGCGCCGCCTCTGCGAGCTGGCGCACAATTATGGCACCGTGCTGACGGCATTTACCCCCGCGCAAACCCATGCCATCCTCAGTGCCGGCAAGCCTGAACATTTTGCTTCACTGCGTTATTTCCTCGTCACCGGCGGCAAACTCCCCACAGAGCTTGCAGAGAGAGCAGCCCGGGATTATAAGCTACACCTGCGCGAGTGTTACGCTCTGGCTGAGTGCGCCCTGCCAATAGCCATCAGTGGCCCCACACCGCAGCCCGCACCGGGTACCCCGCACATCATCCCCGCTGGAAAAGCAGGCTCCGCCGGCGCTCCTCTTACCGGCATCGCAGTTCGCATCAGTGATTTGAACCGCCCGGAGCACAGCCTCCCCATCACCTCCACCGGCCTTATCTGGCTGAAGAGTCCTGCCCTTATCAGCTCCTATCTCAAGGACAAACCTGAGGCTACCACCTGCATGCGTGGCAAGTGGTTCTGCACAGGTGACGTGGGGTATGTGGACAATGATGGCCTGCTGACCATCTGTGGCCGTAAGGATAGATTCAGCAAAATCGGGGATGAGCTGGTACCTCATGAAGCAGCTGAGGCCGCCCTCCGTCAGGTACTCGGCGCCTCCTCTGCAGACGGCGTAAGAAGACTGGCGATAGTCGGCGTTCCGGATCCCAGAAGCGGCGGCGAAATACTTGTGCTACTTTCCACGCTGCACAAGAACGTCGTTCCTCAGGACCTCATCACCGCCCGCTATGGCCTGCTGAATGCCCGTTATCCGGCGGCGTGGGCCCCCAATCGCATTATCCCCGTAAGCACAATCCCCGTACATCCGGACGGAAAGCTCAATTATAATCTCTGTTATCAGGGTACCTGCCAAATTCTCGGCATCCAGCTGGACTAATCTCCCTACCCTCCCGTCGCTATGAATATGGACGCCAGGCCCCTATCGCCCCCCACAGAACCGGGTACAGGAGAAACTCCGCAGGATATCATGCCCCACACCGGCGAGCCGGGTTATGATATATGCCCGGCACCCAAAGAGTTACCGCCCAATTACATGATTAACGGCTACCGCATCATGCGCTGCCTCGGCGAGGGCGGATTCGGCGTCACCTACCTTGCGACAGACGCCCTCCTGCAGCGCCGCGTCGTCATCAAAGAAAATTTTCCCCACTGCCTCTGCGAGCGCCGTTGCGGCACACTGAATGTTGAGTACCAATCACACATCAACCCGGAGGATTACCAACACGCGCTGAGCAATTTCCAGCGAGAAGTTCGCTTGTTAGCGCGCCTGAACCACCCCAACCTCCTGAAAATATATGCCTACTTTGAGGCGCACAACACCTCGTACTTCGTAACCGAGTTCGTGGACGGCATGATGCTTACCGATGTTGTGGCTGACTACCTCAAGCATTTACACTTCTTTCCGCAACAGGACCTTTACTCACTCATGGTAAGAATATTGGATGCCCTCAGCTATATGCATGAGCACCATATTCTGCACCTAGACATAAAGCCGGATAACATCCTCATCGCCCGTGATGGCCGCCCCGTCCTCATTGACATGGGGGCCGCGCGTGACATGACGGAAGACGCACCGGCCGTCAGCGTTGAAACCCCATTCTTCAGCGCCCCGGAGCAAGGCGACCCTCACCTTCCCCAAGGCCCGTGGACAGATTTGTACGCCTTTGCAGCCACGCTATATTTCCTACTCGCCGGCACCCCGCCGCCCCCTGCCCGCCAGCGTGCATTGTACGATACAATCACCCCCTTGGCAGCCATGCCAACGCTGAGGAGCCACTACAATATCCAACTGCTGGCCAGCATAGACAAAGCGATGGCCCCCGCCATCGAAGATCGCTATGAAAGTGTTGCAGCTTGGATGGATGACCTGAGAGAAAACTAAGCGCAGGGGTTAAAGTTAGCTCACAAACGCACAACATAACTTGCGATACAGTGCATCCTGTATTACCATAGCGGCATGAACAACCTGCACATGATTACATTCCGCTGCCGTGAGGACCTCTTCCGCCGCCTAGAAGTATTCTCTCGTGCCCGCAATCTGGACCGCACCTCCGTGCTCAAACTAGCACTGCATTACTACCTGAACCGCTGCGGCCTTTAATTCTCAGCCCCGCCGCCACCGGCCTCCACCCAGAAACGGTACGCTATCATCAGGCGCAAAATAAGGGCAAAAAGCATCCCCCATGTCACAGCCAGCGTAAGCTTTCCCTTAGGTGTCA
This sequence comes from Akkermansia sp., assembly GCA_017517385.1. Taxonomy (GTDB): domain Bacteria; phylum Verrucomicrobiota; class Verrucomicrobiia; order Verrucomicrobiales; family Akkermansiaceae; genus Akkermansia. The sequence goes on along the minus strand of JAFWZG010000051.1, from coordinate 20,347 downwards.
GCTTACTGCTCCGGCGTACCCAGAAGAACAGGATAGCTTGCAGGAGTGCGGATAACAAAAATGCTGCCGTACGGCCACACCCCCCGACCCGCAGCAACACTGCCGGAGGCTCAAGAAACGCAAAAATACAGGCCAGCAAATCATTCACATTCCCATACGCCCACAGTACAATCGCACTGGGTAACACTACGCATAAAAAAAGCGTATACCCGGCCACCTTACTATATCTCTCCTGCTGAGTGGGAATATACATATACCAAGGGCATCATATCGAAAGCGCTCCCGCTTGTCAAGATTAACCCGCGCCCTTCGCACAACGATGGCATTTTATCTTGCAGTACAAGTTATTTCATGCTATTCTCTCTGCGTAACAGCATGTGTGCACGCTACAAGGACTCTTCCTCCGGCACCCCGAATAACAATTCTCAGGGTGGCGGCGTGCTGTACAGTCAGGCAGCTCCGCGCAAACGTGTACCTGCCGGCCGTTACGAGGAAGAAGAAGAGACCTCCGAGCACGAGGCCGCCCCCCTCCCCATCGCACCAGCCGCCCCCAAAGCTCCGCGCAATACCCCTGCCAGACGCCGGGTGACTGACAGCCCGGCACCGCTCCCCGGATACATGGAAAAGGAAGACCCACTGCAGGCGCAGGCGGATGCTGATGGCCGCCGCGTACTACATTCGGATACCCCCCGGAACCCGGAAAGTGCTTTCGGCACCCCGGGCCCCAAGCGCGAATACCGCCGCACACGCCCGGCTCCCGCCCCGGACGCGGAAGAAAACCCATGGTCCGACCTCAAATACCCGCCCAAAAAAGGCACCAGCTTCTGGCAAGGGCTGGGCATGTGGCTCTTCTTCCCCTTCCGCATGATAGCATTCATCACGCGCAAGCTGCCGTGGATTATCAAGTGGGGGCTGCGCCTGCTTATCAGCGGCACTTTCGTGGGAAGCCTTTTCGCGCTCATCCTCATCATGTTCTACGCCATCAAATCCGGGCACTATGATCTCACCTTGGTCATGCGCATGCCGGAGCGTACCATCGTACAGGATCGCAAAGGGAACGAAATCGGCACCCTGCATGGCGAAAACCGCCGCAGCATCACGGATTTGAAGAGCGAGGTACCCACATACTTTATCGACGCGCTCATATTGCAGGAAGACCGTTCCTACTGGACGCATGGTGGCATAGACCCCCGAGGCATGCTGCGTGCCGTGGCTCAGGTTTTCAAACACGGCCGCACCACTCAGGGCGGCTCCACTCTCACCATGCAGCTGGCTAAGAATACATACCAGCACCGCGTGCGAAACTTTGACGCCAAATTCACGGAAATGGCACTGGCACGCCGTATCGAAGCCACATACGACAAGGACACCATCCTCATGTGCTACATCAACCGCGTGTTCTGGGGCCATACTTTCTTAGGCCTCAAACAAGCGGCATACGGCTACTTCAGCAAAGAACCGCGAGACCTCACCATCGGCGAAGCTGCCATGCTCGCCGGCATTGTGTGCAACCCGAACACTTTCTCCCCCTATCGCAACCCGGAGTTCGCCCGCATCCAGCGAGACAAAGTGCTGCGCCTCCTCATGGAGCACGGCAAAATCACGCGCACCCAATATGAAACCGCCTTGGCCGAGGAGATTGTCACCAAGCGCCCAGAACGCCGAGGCATTGACAACTATGCGCTGGATCTCATCCGCAGCGAAGTAGATCACATTCTGGAAATGCTGGATACCCGCGAAGAACGCCTTAAGGAATCCTCAATCATCTCCGGCGGCCTAATAGTCCGCACCACGCTGGACGTAGACCTGCAAGATGCCGTGATGCAGGAGATAAACTCCCAGCTGGAAAGCATGCTGGAAAACGGCCGTCGCTACCCGCACCAAACCCGCCGGCAATATCAGAATCTAGTAGCCGGGCTCGCTCCTGATGCCATACGTCCAGCCCCCAAATACGTGCAGGCAGCCTGCGTGATGATAGATAATGCCACCGGTGCCCTGCTCTCCGTGGTAGGTGGCCGAGACAGCACGGAATCCCCCTTGAACCGCGCCTTGCAAAGCCGTCGTCAGGTAGGCTCTATCTTCAAACCCCTTGTCTACGCCACGTTCTTTGAGCAGGGTGGCAGCCCGAACAGCATGATTTCTGACGGCCGCATTCAGCCCGGCGAAATCCCCGGCGGAAGCCGCTGGAGCCCCAGAAACTCTGATGGCCGCTTCACCGGCAGACACCCGGCCTCATGGGGGCTTCTCAAGAGCCGCAACACGATGTCCGTTCGCGTTGGCGCCCGAGCCGGCCTGCAGAACGTAGTGAACACAGCCCTCATGAGCGGCTTCCCGCAGCCGCAGCGTCAGCCCGGCCCCACCATCTACCTCGGCACGTGGGAAGCCTCCCCGCTGGAAGTAGCCGGTGCCTACACCGCCTTCGCGAATGGCGGCGTACGCCCCACACCGTACATCATTGAAAGCATCACGGACTCCGAGGGCCGCATCATCTGGCAGAACCCCCACTCAGCCTACCGCATCTACAGCCAGAAAACAGCTAATGCCATCTCCGCCGTACTCCAGCAGATAACCAAGCCCGGTGGCACCGCCGGCAGCATGCAGCGCCTTGGCTTCACCGCCCCGGCCGGTGGCAAAACCGGCACTACGAATGCATACCGGAACGCCTGGTTCTGCGGCTTCACATCAGATATCACCGCAGCCGTCTGGGTAGGATTTGACCGCCCCACCACCATCGCAGATAGGGCTTACGGCGGCACTATCGCTCTGCCCATCTGGGTAAGCGCCATGAAACAAGCCCAGCGCCTCGGGTACCACATGGGCCCCATCCGCCAAACAGCTGCCGGCCTGCGCAACAGAGGCGTACGCCTCTGCCGCACCTCCGGCGGACTCGCTCATGCCGGCTGTGAATACCGCCGCACGGCTTATACCGAAACCATGACGGACATCACCAAGCCCCGTAGCTTCTGCACGGAGCACCCCGTCATGCAATCTCACAGCGCAGATGATGAGCTTGCAGAGGATCCGAATGAAACCGAACTGCCGGACGATGACATTGCCGTGGATCCCGAAAGCGAGACTCCGCTCTTCACGGATGACGACGTGGCGGAAGCACCCTAACTCCCGCCACTCTTGTAAACCATCATCAGCTCAGGCCGATAGCCGCGAGCAATGAGTCTACTGTATTCATCAGCACACCCCCATCATCACCTGCCATATAGCCCACGGCCTTCATAACACCCACCAGCACCATTACCGCTAAAAACGGCACCAGCACCACGGCCAGCACACTGCGCCATACCGAAAAGCGCAGCCATACATAGGAGGCAACCCCCGGAAAAAATAGCACTACAGCCGCCAGAGGAATCACGATACTATTCAACCAAGCAGCAGGCATTACACCGGTAACACCCAAAGCATAAAGCAACACCATCAGACAGCCAAGCAGAAAATGCACAATCCCGCACTTCATAGCTGCCACCCCGCGCTCCAGCACAGAACATTCGCTACCCACACCGGCTGCTGTGAAGCCCAGATAAGAGATAACGGAATAAACAGCAGGCAGCCCGAACAGCACTATCACCAGCTCACACATCCACGCATCTGAAATATGCAAGGTCAACTCACTTTCGGCTACACGCTGAACGATTTCTGTATTCATATACTTTTCTATTTATATTTTTTTGTTTACTCTGAGAAAAAGAGAGTTCCTCACACGCAATAGTAACAAAGCCCACCCGAGAATGTCAAGCCTTCATCAATTTAGAAAGGCAGCTTTTCAGAGTACTACCCCCCCTATCTCACACATAAATATGCCCATTACGTCTTTTCAGCTTGCATTACGAAAAAAAAATAGTATAATCACACGCGTATCAGCATTTTAACACAAAAGAACCATGAATACAGTACGCACATTCACCACAGGCGCAGGAACAGAGGGCTCATATTACTCTCTACCTGCATTGGCTGAACAGGGTTTCTCGGGCATCAGTCGCATGCCCGTCTCGCTCCGCATCGTGCTGGAGAGCCTTCTGCGTAACTGTGATGGCCTGAAAGTCACTGAGCAGGATGTTAAAAACCTCGCCGCATGGAATGCCAAAGAGCCCGGCAGCTATGAAATTCCCTTCACAGTGGCACGCATCATCCTTCAGGACCTCACGGGTGTCCCCCTTCTGGTAGACCTTGCCGCCATGCGCGCTGCCGTACAGGACCTCGGTGCAGACCCCGCTAAAATGGAGCCGCTCGTCCCGGTGGACTTGGTAGTGGACCACTCCGTGCAGGTGGACTGGGCAGGCTTCCCCGCCGCCTACCAGAAGAACCTCACCCGAGAGTTCGAGCGCAATGTGGAGCGCTACGAGTTCCTGAAGTGGGGCCAGCAAGCATTTAAGACCTTCTCCGTGGTGCCCCCCAGCACCGGCATCGTACACCAAGTAAACCTCGAACACCTCGCCCACGGCGTCATGCAGCAGGAGGGCGTGTACTACCCGGATACCCTCGTAGGCACAGACTCCCACACCACCATGATTAACGGCCTCGGCATCGTAGCTTGGGGCGTGGGTGGCATTGAGGCCGAGGCCGGCATGCTTGGCCAGCCCGTCACCTTCCTCGTACCCGAGGTAGTAGGCGTACACCTGACCGGCAAGCTGCAGGAGGGCGTCACAGCCACGGATTTGGCACTGCACGTCACCCAAATGCTGCGCAAGCACGGCGTGGTAGGCAAGTTCGTGGAGTTCTTCGGTGAGGGGGCTGCCAGCCTTTCCCTGCCGGATCGCGCCACCGTGGCCAACATGGCCCCCGAGTACGGCGCCACCATGGGCTTCTTCCCCGTGGATGCCACCTCCGCCGCTTATCTGCGCGCCACAGGCCGCAGCGAGGAGCACGTCACCACTTACGAAAACTACTACAAGGCTCAGGGCATGTTCGGTATGCCCATGGCAGGTGACATTGATTACAGCGTAGAGCTGGAGCTGGACCTCTCCACCATCGTGCCCGCCGTAGCCGGCCCCAAGCGCCCGCAGGACCGCATCCCGCTGGCTGACCTGAAGCAGAGTTTTGCCACCATATGCGAGAGCACCTACGGCCACCCGCAGAACACCACGCCCGTGCCCGTCACCATGAAGGGTGACGCCGGCAACCCCGATGCTGACACCACGCACAATGTGACGCTGACCGACGGCTCCATCCTTGTGGCCGCCATTACCAGCTGCACCAATACCAGCAACGACAGCCTCATGCTCGCCGCTGGCCTCCTCGCCAAAAAGGCCGCGGCCCTCGGCATGAAGGTTCCCGCCTACGTGAAGACAAGCATCGCCCCCGGCAGCCGCATCGCCGCCCGTTACTTTGCGAACAATGGCCTCACGGAAGCGCTGGATACCATCGGTTTCTCCATCGTGGGTTATGGTTGCACCACCTGCATCGGCAACTCCGGCCCGCTGAACAGCGCCATTGAACAGGCCGTAACCGAGCACGACCTCGTATCCTGTTCCGTGCTCTCCGGCAACCGCAACTTCGAGGCCCGCATCCACTCCCACGTGAAGGCCAACTTCCTCATGTCTCCCCCGCTCGTCATCGCCTTTGCCCTAGCCGGCCGAGTGGACATCGACATGGCCACCGAGCCCATCGGCACCGCAGCTGATGGCACCGCTGTATACCTGAAAGACATCTGGCCCAGCGGCGAGGAAATTGCAGCAGCTCAGGCCAAGGCCGCCACACCGGAAGATTACGCCGCATGTTACAGCAGCGTAGTGCCCGAATGGGGTAAAGTAAGCGCACCCGAAGGTGCCACCTTCGCTTGGAACGCTGACAGCACCTACATTCACCGCCCGCCCTTCTTCGAGGGGTGGAATGGCAGCAAGGGCGATATCACAAATATCGAGAACGCCCGCCCGCTCGGCATCTTCGGCGACTGCGTGACCACGGACCACATCTCCCCCGCAGGCGCTATCAAGCCCACTGGTCCTGCCGGTAAGTTCCTCGCAGCCAACGGCGTAGAGAAGCACGATTTCAACACTTTCGGTTCCCGCCGTGGCAACGACCTCGTGATGGCTCGCGGCACCTTCGCCAACGTGCGCATCAAGAACCTCCTCACCGAAGGCATCGAGGGTGGTTACACGCTTTACTTCGGCAGCCAGACTGTCAGCGAGCCTGACACCTGCATCTGCGCCCCCTGCGGCACGCCTACCTTCATTTACGACGCCGGTATGGCCTACAAGGCCGACGGAGTGCCCACTATCATCATTGGAGGCGAGGACTACGGCATGGGTTCCAGCCGTGACTGGGCTGCTAAGGGCACCAACCTGCTGGGTGTGCGTGCCGTGGTGACCAAGAGCTTCGAGCGTATTCACCGCAGCAACCTCATCGGCATGGGCGTACTGCCCCTGAACTTCGCCAATCCTGCAGATTATGACCGCGTGAAGGGCCTGAAGGACGTCACCTTCTCCATCACCGGCCTGAGCAACGACTTGCAGCCGCGCGACGGCGCCACCCTCGTGGTACAGCCCGCTGGCGAGCCTGCTTTCGAGCTGCCGCTCATCGTACGCATCGATACCCCCATCGAGAAAGAATACTTCCGCGCCGGCGGTATCCTGCAGTACGTGCTGACCCGCTATTGCTGATATTAGCGCCATGCGTTATCCCCCCTTTAGAACCCTGCTGCTCGCAGCCCTGTGTGCAGCAGGGTTCTCTTCCTGTATTCGCACCGATATCGGCAACACCATCGGCAGTATCGGCAAAAAGCTGCCCAGGGCTGTGTCAATTCACGAATATGGGGGCTATACCGCCGAAGTTTACGCCAAAGACGGGTACTACTACGCCTCCCTGCCCATTGCCTATGTACCAGAGCCCCGCTGCGGGCTGGAATATGTACCTCAGTTCATCGGCGAGCCCATAACGGAATTCTCCGGCAAGGATTATTGGGATGGTACACCTACGCTCAACGAGGTTTACTCGGTGCAAGAATTGCGGGGATTCCCCGCCCGCCAGTACTATGTAAAAATAGCTCAGGATAAAGCTACGCTGCAACACTCTACCATAACGAGCCCCAGCGGCACCACCGGATCCCTCATCGCGCTACACGAAGAAGACGCGCAGCTGGTGAAAGCGGAGGAGTTCAACCCGGCTGAAGCACAACACCTCGGCTCCCGCAATTTCTCACAGGCAGCGTACTTTGCGGCCACACTCCCGACCGAACGCGCCTGGTATAACTACCCGCTCATCCCCCTGCAATATACCGCTATGCTCGTGCTGGACGTACCGCTGAGCCTCATCACCATGCCGCTCTCGCTGCCGTATGCCCTCAGCGAGCCCTTTATTTACAACATCGACGCCACTCAACCCGAATAATCCCCCGCCATGAACGCCATCGACTTCACCTCCCTTCAGCAGAACCCCGCCGAGCTCATCGGTAAGCAGTGGATGCTTATCACCGCTGGCACACCGGACAACTTCAACACCATGACCGCCAGCTGGGGCGGCCTGGGCTACCTGTGGAACCGCCCCGTCGCCTTCGTATTCGTGCGCCCCAACCGCCACACCCGTGGCTTCATTGACGCTCAGCCGACATTCACCCTCTCCTTCATGCCCGAAAAATACCGCGATGACCTCATCTTCTGCGGGCGCAACTCAGGGAAGGATGTAGACAAGATGGCCGCCACCAAACTGGCTTCCACCACCACTCAAAACGGCCTCGTAGCCATGGATGACGCCGATCTCGTCATCGAATGCCGCAAGATGGCCGTAGCTCACATGCGCAAGGAAGACTTCATCGATATCTCGGAAGTAGCCCCCAAGTGGTATGATGAAAATAACGAGTTCCACCTCGTCTACATCTGCGAAATCACCGCCACCTACCAGCGCTGACAAATCCGCGAAAAACATATTTGCGGCAAATCTTCCTTGACTTGGAGGAAAACAGACCGTACAATACATACTAGCCGGAATCTCCGGCAAATCAACCACAAACAGCCTGAACAATGAGCGAGCTGCATGTTACCATAGAATCCCCCGAGTTGCTGAAGTTCATCTCCGAACGCTTCCCTGTCACCCTTGTTCCCATGGAGAACTTTCAGGAGGCAGACATCCTCATTGCTGACACCTTCACAGATAAACTAGACTGCTTCAAGGGCGTGCGCGTACTGGCCACCGGTGAAAACCACCATGTGGATCTGAATCGTTTTGATTACTGCATGACACACGATTACCGGGAAGACGACCGCTGCTATCGTTACCCCTACTGGCTGCAGTACATGTTATTACGCTCTGATTTGCGACCGTATCTGATGGGCGAGCGCCCCATGGTCACCCCGGAAGAGCTACAGGAGCGCCAGACGGAGTTCTGCGCATTCGTATGCCGCAACCCCAAGGGAAAAGAGCGTAACGCACTCGTCCGTGCCCTGAACGCCCGCAGAAAAGTGAGCTGCGCCGGCCCTTTCATGAATAACGTGGGCTTCCTCCTTCCCAAAGGCTACGAGGCAAAACGAGAATACCAGCGCAAGCACTGCTTCAGCATGGCCTATGAAAATGAGGCCTATCCCGGTTACCAAACGGAAAAAATCGTTGATGCCTTCGTCTCCGCCAGCATTCCGATTTACTGGGGAAACCCCCGCGTGGCTGAGGAGTTCAACCCGTCAGCCTTTGTACACGCCAGAGATTTCCGCAACCGCAACGAACTGGTGGAATACCTGCTGAAGCTGGCTGACGACCCCGTGCGCCGCGCAGAGATGATTAACCAGCCGCTGTTGACAGATATGGACGTCATCACGAAGACCGACCATGAGCTCGAGAACTTCTTCGCCCGCATCTTTGAACGTGGAGCCGGCGCCATCCGCCGCACCCGCTTCCAGCGGTTCATGGGAATGGCTCAGAATTACTACGGCCACGGCCTCTTCCGAACCATTCGCTACGCCTCCCGCCGCCTGCGTGGAAAGAAATAAAAACACAGGGCAGTTTTTTTTCTGAGGACGGCTTTCCGCATAGGGAAGCCGTCTCTTATTAATTCAGAGAGACATGGCGTGTCATACCCTTCACATCTATGGCAAGGGTTGACTCAATTATGACTTGTCATATCAGGGGGCTGCGTGTTACCATGTGACGCATGAGCAATATCATCCGCCAACTGTTCGTTCTGCTGAGCTTCCTCGTACTTTTTGCCGGGGTGACTCAGGCTGAGAACAACAGAGGCAGATGGCATGTGTATGATATTGGTGGTGTGCAGTATGTAAAGCTTAGCGACGTGTGGCGCTTCTACCGCTTCTCACCTCGTCAGGGGCGTGAAGGCTACGTCTCCTACGGCTCCGCTAACCGTACCATATCAGTTCGCCCGGAGCGGCAGGATTTCTATGTGAACAACTTCCGCTATATTCTCTCCTTCCCCATTCGCCGGGATGGCGACGAGCTTCTCATCTCAGCTATTGATATGAAAAAGCTGGTGGATCCCGTCCTGCGCCCGCGTTTCTCACAGCGAGCAGGTGTTGTCCGCACCGTGGTACTGGATCCCGGCCATGGTGGGCATGATGCCGGAGCCGTCAGCGAATGGGCCCGGGAAAAAGACTGCAACCTGAGCCTCGCGCTGAAAGTAAAAGCCCGCTTGGAACGCCATGGCTTCCGAGTGGTCATGACACGCAGCACAGACGTCTTCCTCACCCTCGGCGAACGTGTAGAAATAGCCAACCGCACACCGGACTGCATCTTCGTGAGCATTCACCACAACTCAGGAAGGCGCGCCGCAGAGGGCATCGAAACCTTCACCCTCGCCCCGCAGGGCACCACCTCCCCCTTCGCCCGCACCCGCAGAAATGCTGATTTGGACGGCAATGATCAGGACAGCGAAAACATCGCCCTCGCTACAGCCATTCACAGCCGAGCCATCCGTTCCACCGGCGCCACGGATCGCGGCATCCAGCGCGCGCGTTTCTCCGTACTCTGCACCATCAAGCGCCCGGCTGTACTTTTCGAAGGCGGCTTCGTCAGTAATCCCACGGAAGGCCGTAAAATCTCCAGCCGCGCATATCAGAATAAACTGGCGGAGAGCATTTGTGATGGCATCATCAACTACTGCCAGATAGTGGGCGGCCATCCCAATGGCCTGCGCCCGCGAACACAGCGCAGAAGCCCCGTCGGCGGTTCCAGCATCAACGGCAACAGCACCTACCGCGGCACCACTCGCCTGTAATCCAGCCAAACTTTCCGTTCATGAGTCTCTCGCCTGCCATCAGATTAATTCTTCTCGGCCTGCTCCTGCAGGCCGCCCAGCCCGGCTACTGTGAAGAAGCCCCGGCAGAGCCTTTAGCTCCGGCAGCCCCCACGCCCCCCCCCATGCCGGCAGAGCCTCGCTACCTGCAGCTCGAACAGCTGCGCAGCTTCTACAAGCTGCTCCCTCAGCCGAATACAAACAATGGCACCCTGCGCACTGTGGCTAATGCCGGCACAACCATCTCCTTTGGCCCCGGCAAAAGGGAGGTGAACATCGGAGGCTATCGCTGGCTGCTTTCCTACCCCATACGCGAAGATGGCTCCGGTGACATCCTCATCTCCGAGGTAGACGCCGTCAAGATTTTTGACCCCGTGCTGCGCCCCACCTACATTGCGAACCGCCGCGTGGTGCGCACGGTGATTATTGACCCCGGCCACGGCGGGTACGATACCGGCTACACCGCGGGCAGCCTAAATGAGGCAGAGTTCTGCCTCAGCCTCGCAAAAGAGCTGAAAGAAGCACTCACCCGCCGCGGTTACAACGTGCAGCTTACCCATGAACACAGCCGCCACATGTCTGACCGCCAGCGCATTAACTGCGTCAGCAGCGCGGACTCTCCCATCTTCATTTCCCTTCATCTGAACAGTGGCCGCAGTGACATACAGGGCATCGAGACCTACACCGCCACGCCGGATGGCCCCGGCAACACCCGGCGCCCCGCCAATAATCATGATGCGGCCAGTGCCGCCCTTGCCTTTGCGGTGCACAGCGCCATGGTATCCGCAACCGGTGCGAATGATGGTGCCTGCCGCCGCGCGCGCTACAGCATTCTGAACTCCGTGGAATGCCCGTCCATCATGGTGCTTGCCGGATACTCAACAAACACGGAGGAAGCCGCCAAACTCGCCACGCCTGAATACCGCACCCAGCTGGCCACCGCCATCACGGATGGCGTATGCACCTTCGCCCGGCACATCAACCCGGATGCCAAACTGGAGCCCGCCCCGGAAGTAACTCCAGAACCGCCCCCCCCTGAGCCGGTAGCTGCTCCGGCGCCTCCGGAACCCACTAGGGCCAACACTTCCTCTCGGAACCGCAGCCGCGCTAACCGGAACAGAAACACCCGCAGCCGCGCTAACCGTAGTTCCCGCTCAAGCCGCAGCAGTTCCCGTAACAGAAGAACCCGCCGCCGCTGATTTTTCAAAAAAAACAACATTTGAGACTTTACAAGCCCAAAAGGCAGGAGTATAGTTCCGTCTGAGCTCAAATATCAGATATGCACGCTCCTAGTCTCATCAAATCGCTAAAGTCGTACGACAGAAAAACTTTTCTGGCAGATTTGACCGCCGGCCTCACTGTAGGCGTGGTGGCCCTCCCCCTCGCCATGGCCTTCGCCATTGCCTGCGGCATTAAAGAAATCACCCCCTCCACGGGTCTTATCACAGCCGTGGTGGCAGGTTTCATGATATCGCTGCTGGGTGGTAGTAAGTTCCAAATTGGCGGCCCCACCGGTGCCTTTGTGGTTCTCATTGCCGGTGTGGCAGGTAGTTTCGGCATGGGAGGCCTGATACTTTGTACCTTGCTGGCCGGCATTTTCCTCATTCTGTTCGGCGTCTTCCGCATGGGAGCGCTCATTAAGTTCATCCCCTATCCGGTCACCACGGGCTTCACCTCGGGTATCGCCGTCACTATTTTCTGCACGCAAGTGAAAGACCTGCTCGGGCTGAACATTCCCCACGCAGTTCCGGCTGAGTTCGTGGAGAAATGGGCCTGCTACTTCCATTATTTCCACACGGTGAACTTCTGGGCACTGGGTATCTCCCTGCTCACGATTGCCGTCATTCTCATTACCAAACGCCTGCTGCCCCGCGCCCCCTTCATGCTGGTGGGCATGCTCGTCAGCACGGTAGTATGTGCTGCATTTAACCTGCCGGTGGAAACCATCGGCTCCCGCTTCGGTGAGCTGCCTCAGGGCCTGCCCATGCCGGAGTTCCCCACCTTTGACTGGGCAAGCCTTCCCGCGCTCATTAAGCCTGCTTTCATCATTGCTCTACTGGCAGCCATTGAATCCCTGCTCAGCGCCAGTGTGGCAGACGGCATGACCGGCTCCCGCCACCACCCGAACACCGAACTCATCGGTCAGGGTGTGGGTAACATTGCCAGCGCTCTCTTCGGCGGTATTCCCGCCACAGGCGCTATCGCCCGTACCGCCACAAACATCCGCGCCGGCGCTAAGACCCCCGTATCCGGTCTCATCCACGCCATTACCCTGCTGCTCATCCTCATGCTGGCCGGGCAGTATGCAGCCGTGGTACCGCTTCCTGCTCTGGCCGGCATTCTCGTGCTCGTTTGCTGGAACATGGCCGAGGCAAGCACCTTTGCGCACCTGCTTAAAGGCCCCCGTCAGGATGCTGCCGTGCTCATCATCACCTTCATCCTCACCGTGCTCATTGACCTTGTGGTAGCTGTGGAAGTGGGCGTAGTGCTTGCAGCCCTGCTATTCATCGGCCGCATGGCTAAGATTAGTAATGTGGAAGCTATCTCCCGCGAAATCGAGGGTGATGACCCCGAGGAGCAGCCCTCCCGCTCCCGTTACCTGCGCCATATCCCGGATAACGTGGAAGTCTTTGACGTACAGGGCCCCTTCTTCTTCGGCGCTGTGGAGAAGTTTAAGGACAGCGTCTTCCGCACCATGGAGGACAACGTCCAATACGTACTGCTGCGCATGCGCCTCGTGCCCGCGCTGGATGCCTCCGGCCTGCACGTGCTGGAAGACTTCATCGCCTACTGCCGCCGTCATAATGTAACCCTGCTGCTCTGCGGTGTACAGCCCCAGCCGTACAAAGTCATCATCCGTGACTCCTCCTTCATTGAAGAGCTCACGCGTGAGAACATCTGCGAGAACATAGATACGGCCCTCCTCCGCATTCAGCAGCTGGAGGAGCAGAAGAAATCCGCCCCTGCCGAGCCCGAGGCTTAAAGCCGCCCCTCCGCATGCGACACTCTCAGCCGCCGCACCACTCCGAGCTCACGGAGAGCCCCGCCCTCTGCTTGCAGTGGCCGGGAAAGGCGGCTGCAGCCGCGCTGGCGGAAGCGCCCACAGCATTCAGCCTTACCCCCTGCCCGGAGGACGGCTACGCCCATGAGGGCACGGAGAATCTGTACATCGAAGGAGATAATCTGGAGGTACTGAAGCTCCTGCAGAAGGACTATGCCGGCAAAGTGGACATCATCTACATAGATCCACCCTACAACACCGGCAAAGAGTTCATTTACAAGGACAAGCTTTCCTCCCGCCAGCATGCAGACTGGCTGAGCATGATGTACCCGCGCCTCCTGCTGGCGCGCAGACTCCTCAGCAAGCACGGCGTCATCTTCATCTCCATCGGCAGCGAAGAGCTTGAGTACCTCAACCTCTGCTGCAACGAGGTCTTTGGCGAGCACAACCACCTCACCACCCTCATCTGGGAGAAAACTCAGCATTTCGGCCGCCAGACGCGCAATTACTATGCGAATGCGGACTTCATCCTCTGCTTTGCCGCCACGCCCGTCCCCCAAGGCAGGCAGCCACGCCTCTTGGCAGAATGCGTACGCGGGGAGCTCACGGATGCCCCGCTGTACAACGCGGCTAACAACCCCGCCACCCTCACTTTCCCCGCCGGTAGCGTGCGTTTCCAGATACCGGATGGGCTCTACTCCCACACCACTTCCCCCACGTACGAATTGCTGGATTCCGTCACCGTGTGCAACGGCACGAATACGAACGACTTCCGCCTCCGCTTCAAATCACGCTGGTGCGCGGAAACAGCCCACCGCGAATACCAAGAGAACCACACCACCTTCCTCGTAAAAAGCTCCAAATTCTCCATCCGCGCCGTATACGCTGAGGACAAAACCACCATCGTCTCCCCGCGCCAAATTATCAGCACCGGCCCAGATTTCCCCACCAGAAACCGCTACGGCACCCGTGTCGGCACGAATGAAGCCGGTTCCGCAGCGCTGGATGCGCTCATGGGCGCACGCGTCTTTTCCTACCCCAAGCCGTCCTCACTCCTCGAGTACCTCCTCACCCTTCCCGGCAAATCTGAGCCGCACGGCTTCGAGTTCCACCGCGCACCGCTTATTCTGGACTTCTTCGCCGGTTCCTCCACCACGGCAGAGGCCACGATGCGCCTGAACGCGGCGGACGGAGGCCACCGCCGTTACATCCTCGTGCAGAAGCCTGAGCCTATCTCCACAGCAGACATCTCACTTCCCAAGGAAATACAAACGGCCCGGAACGCCACAGCCCTCCTTACATCCTTGGGCAAGCCCCTCAACCTCTGCGAAATCGGCAAGGAGCGAATCCGCCGCGCAGCAGCAGCCATCCGCTCTTCTCTTCCCCCTTCAGCCCCCACGCCTGATTTCGGCTTCCGCGTGCTCAAACTTACCCCCAACAAGAGCAAATAAGTCTCGCCGGCTTAGCCCTGAGCTGCACGGTACCAACCCATTCTCCGCCGGGCTCAGCTCCGGCCTTTCTGCATCAAAACTGAGGGGGCGTGGCGGAAAGTATTCCGCCACGCCCCCGAACCCCTGTATTATGAAAAACTGTTCGGTATTCTGTGCGTGCAGCCTTAGCTGAGGTGCATGGGCATGAGCACGTACAGGAACTCATCAGCCACGCGCATCACGCCGGGGCTGGAGGAGTCAATAAGATCCAGCATCACCTGACCATCACCCACTGCCTTCAGCGGAGCAAGGATGAAGTCCGCATTGAAGGTAATGGCGATTTCACGGCCATCGTAATCGATGGGTACTTCTTCATTTGCCTCACCGAGGTTTGCTGCGCTAGACTGCACTTCCATCACGCCGGGAGCGAAGCGGAAGCGAACAGTGTTAGCCTTCTCAGCAGAAAGAAGGGACACGCGGCGCACGGTTTCGTTCAGATCCGCAGCAGGCATGACGATGCGCTCATTGTAGCGGCTGGGGATAACCTGACGATAGTTCGGATAGTTACCGTCGATAAGCTTGGTAACCAGAAGGGTATCACCAAAGTCGAAGGAAGCCTGATTGGAAGTGATGCGCACCATCACATCACCGGCATCACCGAGGAGGCGGTGCACCTCAGCCACGGCGCGGCTGGGAAGGTCAATAGCAACCTGCTGAGACTCGGGGAACTCCAGCTCGTTCTCGAAGAGGGCAAGGCGGCGGCCATCCGTAGCCACGAGGGTAAGCTTACCATCCTGGAAGCATGTGTAGATACCGTTCAGGATGTAGCGCGTGCCGTCATTGGAAATAGCAAACTCCGTGTAGCGGAAGCCGCGGTTCAGCATAGCCTGAGGCACCTTGAACTCGCGAGCCTCTTTGAACACGGGAAGGCTGGGAAACTCCTCAGCAAGCAGGCCGTTCAGCTTAAACTGAGCGCGGTTGCAACGAATCGTAGCGATAGAACCCTTCGTCTCCAAGCTCACCTCGCCATCACGCATTTCGCGGATGATGCTCTGCAGCTTCTTAGCCGGCAGGGTGATAGCTCCGGGGGTATCCACTAAGCAGGGCACCTTCGCAAGGATGGTCAGCTCCATGTTCGTGGTGGTCAGCTTCAGCTCGCCATCGGCAGCCTCAAGCAGCACATTGGAAAGGATGGGCATGCTCGGGCGGGTAGACACCACACCTGCCACTTTATTCAGACCATCCAGCAGGGTTTGTTTTGCTAATGCGAATTTCATCGTTACACTCCTTCGGTTTTTCTGCATTTTACCTACTTTTTTGAGTGAACGCAAGCTAAATGTGCATGCTTCCCCAGATTTTCTACGTCTTTTTTGAACACACCGCCATATATTGTGCTCTTCGGCCCCCGCAGACAACTATCCCCCCCAAAAAAAGAAGCGGGAAAGCGCGCAGGCATCAATCAGCCGTAGCGGTGCGCCTGAGCGGCTCGGCACTCCCCTTCAGCAGCAGAAGGGTGATTTCCGGCGAGCAAAACACGCGCATCGGGAAAGAGCTGGTACCAGTGCCCCGGCTCACATATACCTGCTGTCCTTCCACCTTACCGGCATGAAGACCACCGCGCAGCTCTCCGGACTCCCATCTTCCGACGCTCACCAAGGGCGAGCCACCCGGCCAGCAGACCATACCGCCGTGCGTGTGCCCGGCCATCACCAGCTCACCATGCAACTCATAGCGCAGGAAATGGAACGGGCTATGAGTCGCCACCAGTAAGGGACAATCCGCCGGCAGCTTATCCGCAGCAAAACGCCGCTGCTGCCCGCCCGGTGACAGATTCTCCGCGCGGAAGGACATGCCACGCAGCACCGCGCGGCAGCCATTGGCAAACTGCAGCTCTGCGTCCTTATTCTCCACAAAAGTAAAGCCCACGCCATCAAAAGCCTTCTTTACCTGCGAGCGGCGACGGCCGCGGTCATGATTACCCATCACGTAATACACGGGGCAGTGCTCACGCAGAGGCGCGAGGCGCCGTGCCAGCTCCTCCATGGGCATATTCTGAGCAGCATCGTCAGCTTTATGATAATCCCCCAGCAAGATGATAGCCTCCGGGCGGAGCGAAATGGCCGCAGCCACCTGCTCATCCACCCAGGCACCATCCTCCGTGCCCGCATGCAAATCCGCCAGCAGCACCAAGCGGGCGGGCTCCACACTTTCTGCCCAGCCAGGCATGGCCACGGGTACCTCCTCCACCTCCAAGTTACGAGGCGCTCCTAACAAAGCCACAAGCATACCTGCAGCGGCACATATGAGGGATGTACTTACGGCCATAGCTCTGGTCCAGTGCCACTTCATTAGTTTAATACCAGTGATACGGGGCAGTGATCCGAGCCGGTCACGTCCGCATGAATCTCGGCGGTCGCCACGCGCGGCATCAGCCCCTCACTCACGCAGAAGTAATCAATACGCCAGCCCACGTTCCTCGCGCGGGCACCACCGCGGAAGCTCCACCAGCTATAGGCATCCCGCGCATCCGGGTGCAAGCGGCGGAAGGTATCCGCAAAGCCGGCCCCGAGAAGCTCCGTGAATCCCGCGCGCTCCTCATCCGAGAAACCGGCGCTGAAATGGTTGGTCGCCGGGCGGGCAAGGTCTATCTCCTCATGAGCCACGTTCAAGTCCCCGCAGAACACCACGGGCTTCTTCTCCGCCAATCCGCTCACATAGGCACGGAAAGCGGCATCCCACTCCTGACGATACGGCAGGCGGGCGAGCTCATTCTGCGAGTTCGGCGTGTAGCAGTTCACAAGGTAAAAATCCTCAAACTCCATCGTAGCCACGCGCCCCTCGGTATCATGCTCAGGGCAGCCGATACCCGTGCTCGTGCTCAGCGGAGCCACGCGGGAAAGAATCAACACACCGGAATAACCGGGGCGCTGCGCCGGGTTCCAGAGCGCATGCGGCCAGCTTGCCAGCCACAGGTCAGCCACCTGTTCCGGGCGGGCCTTAATCTCCTGCAAGCACAGCACATCCGCGCCCATAGCATCCATCTTTTCGGCCAGCCCTTTGCCCAGAGTGGCGCGAAGCCCATTCACATTCCAGCTCACTAATTTCATCTTGCCCACATAGTACCCTATCCCCTGCCCCCGTGTCAAAATAATTCTATGCCACACCACACTAATTTTCAGCCATTCTTCCCCCACACCCACCACCCCTTTAAACAAGAAGCGCTTACGGCACCTCACAACCACTCTTCCACCATCAATTCCCTACCCCAAACTCCCATCCCCAATAAAAAAAATTAAAAAAAATCAATTTTACTCTTGCCAAAGTCCTCTCCTTCGTGTATACTCCTGCCACACGCTACTGAAGCGCTGATACAATGGCAGGGTAGCTCAGTGGTAGAGCAGAGGACTCATAAGCCTTTGGTCGGGTGTTCAAATCACCTCCCTGCTATTATGGGAGCGGTCGTAACCAATAAAAATGGTAACGACCGCTCCTTTTTTGTGCCTCGATTTCAGCGACTTATAAAATCGCAACTCATAACGAAAAACGGACTTCCGGGGCTGATTTTGCATCCATTTTTCCCCTGTTTTGCAGCCAAAAGGACTCGCTTAGACTCGTGCGGTTCCAGTCACATTACTAAAAGGGTCGATTAAATCAGGGACATTAGGATAGAACATGATAATTTTGCCTTGCACAAAAAGTAAATGATGCAAGTCAATTTTTCTTGTGTTGCACGCATGCATCACAAAAGACTTTGTCTTGCAAAAAACCCAAATTATGCAAGACAACATTTCTTGTGATGCACGCATGCATCACAAAAGACTTTGTTTCGCATAAAACGAGAATGATGCGAAACAAGCCTTCTTGTTTTACTCAAATAGAGTTTAATATAGGTTTGTTGGACATAAACGAAGTTTTTTGATTGACAAAAATGAGCAAATTCGCTAAACAAGAAGCTATACTTATGAGTGTTTCATACATACTTCCATATCTTCCGGTAAATACATATAGGATTGAGTACTTATTTACAGCATACGGTAAAGCAAGCAGAAGTCTTGCCCGATTGGACGGTATGCTCAGCGAAAAAAGTTACGCAAACGTATTGTTGTCGCCGATGATGACACAGGAGGCTGTTTTATCATCTAGGATAGAGGGTACTCGCTCAACAATTGATGAAGTATATTCGCTGGAAGCGGGTGAAGAATTTACCGAAGCGCAGAAATTGGATGTACAGGAGATTCTTAATTATCGGGAAGCGATGCGTTTCGCTACACACAGCCTCAGCGAGCGAGGCCTGACACTAGGCCTTATCAAGGATATGCACGCCATATTACTTCAATCTGTACGAGGACAGAATAAACGGCCGGGATTGGTTAGAGATACTCAAAATTGGATAGGAGCTCCAGGGAGTAGTATAGAACAGGCCACTTATGTGCCGCCGCCCCCAACAACAGTTGAATCATATTTGGAAAACTGGATTGAGAACGCCACATCTAATGAAGTTGATCCGCTGTTGCAAAGTGGTATTCTACATGCTCAGTTTGAATTGATACACCCATTTCATGATGGCAATGGACGAGTGGGACGCTTGCTGATACCTTTTTACTTGCACAGTAAGGGATTATTGGAAAGACCGGTATTTTATCTGAGTGAATATTTTGAAACTCACAGAGAGGAATATATTGATAGTTTAAATGCTCTGCACCAAGATCCGACGGCTTGGGAACCATGGCTTTTATTCTTCTTGCAAGCCGTTGATGAACAAGCACGGGAAAATATGAGACGAGCTGCGGCTATGCAGAGATTATACAAGGAGCTCCAAACAGAAATCCCCAATATCACGAAATCTGCTTCGTGTGGGTTATTATTAGATGCCATATTTGAAACTCCCATTTTCAGTAAACCCAAAATAAGTGCCTGTATTAACGAGGTTAATACTGCGACTGTGCAACGCATGATTAATTCTCTTGTGGATGCCGGAATTTTACACATACGCACCAATGGTGCAGGACGCCGCGCATCTACATACCAGTTGCAGGAATTATCGCGGATTGCTCAGGGACTGCCTATTGAGCGTTTTGATTATTGACGTTGCTTATTCAAGATGAAAATCATCAGTTGGAATGCACAAGGGAAATTTCGTGAAAAGTTTCCGGAAATCCGGAAACTTTCAGGCGATGTCTATATCATCCAGGAATGCGAGAATCCCTTGCATTGTCGCAATAAGGAGTACCGAGAATTCGCGGCAGGCGGGTTATGGTGGGGAGATAACAAGAATAAGGGCTTGGGCATTTTTGTAGCACCTCATGTCAGCATTACAGATAACGCATGGGAACCTCTTTGTCTTAGACAATTTGCATGCGTGCGCGTGAATGACAGTCTTGACCTATTAGCTGTGTGGACAAAGTTTCGCTACATTGAAGAGTATTATATATACCACCATCTGCACGCGTCCAAATATCACTCCCAAATGGTAGTAATGGGAGATTTTAACAGTAACAAGCAATGGGATGCCAAAACTGGCAGAGGGCAACGTAACCATAGTTCAGTCGTTCAAATGCTGGCTGACGCCGGATTATGTTCCGCATATCATCGTATACAAAATGAGGCTCAGGGAGAAGAAAGTATACCCACTTTTTTTCTGCATAGACATGCCAATAGACCTTACCATATCGATTACGCTTTTGCAGCGCCCGAGCGCATACGCGACTGCTACATCGAAACGTCCACCAATTG
>JAFWZG010000050.1 GCA_017517385.1 Akkermansia sp. | reverse complement strand
TCGTACTTGACAACTATCTGATTCCCTGTACAATCTGACGCAGAGGTGCGCCAGCCCTTCATCTCAAGAGACGGTATGATATTCATTCCAACCACATATTACCACAACTCTTGGTGGTTGGCGCACCTCAGTCCGTCATTCACGCGACTTTTTTGACGCAGTGCCGATTTTTTTTTATGTTACAATTTCTCACATGAACATAAAAGCGCCTATTTTCCTGCTCATTCCCCTGTTAACTTGCAGCTGCATACAAAGTGAACGCAGCCTTAACTGGGCCCACTACGAAGAAACCGCGCTCCGCGATGGTTTGGTTCCCCTGCGCCCGGAAGAACTCTACCCCGAAAACTCAGAGCGAGGCTACGTACATGATACCCCCATTGTAGCCGGTCGCCGCATACCCGCAGAGGAACGAGCAAGTATTCAGCAGGCCATGCTGCAAGCTACTCAGGTACAAGTAAAGCGCATTCGTGCCGCCAATGATGACCACTGGTGCACAGAAACAACCGAAGAAAAACTGCCCGCAGTACCGGTAACGGATGAGATGCGCCGCTTATTTGAACGCTGGGCTACTGCTCCGGAATGGCTTCGGCTTACATTCCATAATTTTGATGTGATAGGCACATTCTGCACGGAAGACCATTACATTTTCATGGACGCCAACGGCAACGAACTCGGCACGCTTGCAATATACGCCCAAGACTGCGTATGCAAACCTGATGACTTAGAGCACTACGAACACATGCGTACTGAGATTGAAAAATTACTCAAAGTACAACCATAACAACTCCCACTTATTACATTCGCTAAATCAGGCTCATGATACGGGCTACTTTTTAAGATTGACCCGGAGCCTGATCAGGCGTATGCTGTCCTCATGACCGCACAACAGGCAGAAGAAAAGGCACTCGCCTATTTTCACCAGGGATATAACTGCGCACAATCCGTTTTCACCGCATTCGCTACAGAAATCGGCCTAACGGAAGAACAAGCGCTGCGCTTTTCTGCCGGATTCGGCGCCGGCGTGGGCCGTATGCGTGGTATGTGCGGCGCATTCAGCGGGCTTACCATGGTGGCAGGCCACTGCCGCGGAAACCTCACCGGAGTACCGGAAGATAAGGAAAAGATATTCTCTCTGGTGCGTGAACTCGCTGCAGCCTTCACTACAGAGTTCGGCACGTTGACTTGCCGCGAGCTTCTTCATCTGGATGAAAGTACGAAGGAAGGAGCCCGCCCCAATGAGCGAACGCAAGCCTATTACGCTGCACGGCCCTGTGAGCGCTGCGTGGCATTCTGCGCCGCTAAAGCCGCTGAGCTTTTGAAGCAGTGATTCGTTTAAAAAGGCAACAAGCTCAGAAAACAGTGGGCAACTTTTACGTTGGCTAAAGCGAGAGTTAACGCACAAAAAAGGCCAATCATGGCTATTTTTAGCTGCGCTTATGTCACTCTATGGCATTTTTGAGGCTTGCCATGGAGTAATACTATATGATATCTTAATGACATGGTACGCTTATACCACCAGATTTTGCTTGTAGCAGTGGCTGTTTTTTATATGGTAGCAGGAACCTCCTGCGCTGTAACCATGGCAGAAAGAACAGCAGATGGCAGATGGGCTCTCGTGCCGCTGGCAGACGGCTTTGACTTCCCCGTGGGTAAGCCAAATGGCGATGGCTATTACAAAGCCCGCGGTCTTCGCCTGCAGACTCCCCGCCATCTGGGTGAAGACTGGAATGGCAATGGTGGCGGCAATACTGATTTGGGTGACCCTGTATACACCATTGGCCACGGCCTTGTGACCTACGCTGCGGATGCTCGCGGCCGCTGGGGCAAGGTGGTCATCGTGCGTCACGCCTTCCGTGAGCCTCGTAGTGGCAGAGTTCTCTGCTGCCAAACGCTTTATGCTCACTTGGACCGCATTGACGTGCGCTTGGGGCAGCTTGTACGCCGAGGCGACCAGATAGGTACTATTGGCACAAACCGCGGCATGTTCCCTGCCCACCTCCATGCCGAGCTTCACTTCAACATTCTCGTGAACTGCGGCCAGCAAGGCATTCCCAAGACAGCCCGCAACTACGGCAATCTGACATCCTTCATCAATCATTACCGCCGTCTGCGCCCCGAGACGCGCTATGTGAAGCTTCCCATCGGCTGCTTCCTTCCCTATCACGATACTGAAGGGCTGTAATGAATATCTGCCTTTTCGGCGGGTCCTTTGACCCTGTGCACAGTGGACACTTGGCCATTGCCGAAGCTGCCATCAAAGCAGCTGACCTTCAGCGTATTCTTTTTCTTCCGGCGGCCTGTTCTCCGTTCAAGACAGGCCGTCAACATTATTTCAGCGATGCGCAGCGGCTGGAACTCCTCCGCGCCGCCACTGCAACCATGCCTGAGGCTGAAGTAAGCGAGCTGGATTTGACCATGCCCCCGCCCAGCTGGAGCTGGCGCGTGGTGGAAGCCAGCCTTTCCCTTTACCCCGGAGATAAACTTTTCTGGCTCATGGGGACAGACCAGTGGGAACAGCTCCACCGCTGGGCCCGCTATGATTACCTCTGCCAGCACCTTACCTTCATTGTCTACCACAGAGGGTCAGCCCCCCACCCCCGCGAAGGAGTGAATGCTATCTTCATTACCGGGCAGCATCCAGCCTCATCATCTGCCATCAGAACAATGCTTCAGCAGGGAGAGAATCCCCCGCAAGAGTGGATTCCTACAGGAATTGCAGCCTATCCGGCCTCTATATAAATATAATCCCGCATTTTGGCTTGCGGAATGCACCCTTTCATGCTAAACTCACGGCATGAAAATCGTAAGATATCTGACCATGGCGGCGGCGCTGCTGACCGGTACCGCTCAGGCACAGTTCGGCGATCTCCCCTTCGGCCCATTCGGAGGTGCTGAACAACAGCAAGGGCCGAACTTCAGCGTCACAGCGAAAGCCAGCGTCGGCAGCTATAAGCCCGGCGAACCGTTCTATATCGCCCTTAAAGCAGATATCTCCCAGCCTTGGCATGCCTACTTCAGAAATCCGGCCACCATCGGTGAGCCCATGACAGCCACCCTCGCTGCACCGGAGGGCTTCACGGTGGAAGGACCGTACTGGCAAGCTCCGGATAAACACGAGGGCATGCTCGGTGTGGCCTACACGTACAACACCCCCGTGGTTGTATGGAAAATCACCCCTCAGGACAATGCTCCGCTGAGCGCAGCCTTCACCGCCAGCAGCACAGCCCAAACCTGCAGCGACACCGGCTGTAACGCACCGGAAACGAAGGAGGCAACAGTCCAGCTGAGCGCAGGTGATGCCGCAGCTAATCCCGAATGGGCTGCGGAAGAGACTCAGGTGGAAGTGCTGGGCAATGCAGATACAACAGTCACAGCCACTCAAACACCAGAATCCGTGGTGCTCACCTTCACCGCAGGCGGTGAGGTAAAGCAGGCCTACTTCTTCTCGGATGACAACAGCATCAATCCCACGGCAGAACAGGTGCTCGCCCCCACGGAAGGCGGCTATACGCTCACCCTTTCCCGTAACGACAACTCTGACTCCATGTACCCTGTGAAGGATGAAGCGCTGGTGGGACAAGAGCTCCCCGCCATCAGTGGCATCCTCACCTTTGACGGCAAACAGACAGCCGTGAACTTCTCCTTTGCTCCGGCCGCAGAAGAGCCTTCACAGCCTCAAACACCCGAAGCAACTCCCGCAGAAGCCACAGAAGAAAGCCCCGCTGCTCCCGCTGCCGGTGCTCTGCCTGAAGGCCTTGTCGGCATCTTTGGTGCGCTCTTCCTGGGCGGCCTTATCCTGAACCTGATGCCCTGCGTCTTCCCCGTTATCGGCCTGAAAATCATGAGCTTTGTGGAGCTGGGTGGTGGCGACCGCCGCAAGGTATTCCTGCATTCCCTCATCTTCGTGGTGGGCATCCTTGTCTCCTTCTGGGTTCTGGCCGCTGCACTCATCGTTGTTTCTAACCTCGAGGTTCTCAGCAACACCCCGTGGACAGAATGGTTGACCACGCTGTGGAATGATGCCGGCTCTTCCACCCGCAGCTGGGCCGCTTGGATGCAGAATGAGTGGATTGTCTTCGGCATTCTCCTGCTTCTGCTGGTACTGGGCCTGAGCATGTTCGGCCTCTTTGAAATTGGCGTAGGCGCTACCAGCACCGGCCAAAATCTTCAGAACAAGAAGGGCCTGTGGGGCTCCTTCTTCCAAGGGCTTCTCGTTACCATCGTGGCTACTCCCTGCAGTGGACCCTTCCTTGGCGCCGCCATGCCCGCAGCTATGTCCCTGCCCGGCATCTGGATGATTCTCGCCCTCACCTTCATGGCACTGGGTCTGGCCTTCCCGTACATCGTCATGGGAGCCTTCCCGGGTCTTGTCAACAAGCTGCCGCGCCCCGGCGCTTGGATGGAATCCCTCAAGCAGGGGCTTTCCTTCCTACTCTTTGCAGCAGCCGCTTGGTTCTTGGATGTGTATCTGGCCTTCCTTCCCGAGGAATACAGTGTAGATCGCCCGTGGATTTTCATGTCGCTGGTCGTGTTCTGTACCGCTTTCTGGGTATATGGCCGCTGGTGCCCGATGTACCGCAGCGCTACCTCTCGCTGGATTGGTCTACTGGTTGCCATCCTGCTGGCTGCCGTGGGTATCTGGGGAGCCATGCCGCGCCCGCAGACTCAGACAGCAGCCACCACCCCGGCTGCCTCTGCAGAAGGCTACGTGGTAGCTACCGGTGAGCACCCCACTTGGAACAACTGGAGCCCCGAGCTCATGCAGAAGGCTCTAGAAGATGGCCACGCCGTTTATGTTGACTTCACAGCCAGATGGTGTGCCACCTGCCAAGCCAACAAAAAGGTAGCCTATACCCCGGAAGTCTGTGCTCTGTTTGAGACAGAAGAGGTGGTTCTGATGCGAGCCGACAAGACCCGCCCCTCCCCCCTCATTGATGAAGAGATGCGCCGTCTGAACCGTTCCTCCGTGCCGGTGAACGCTCTGTATCTCCCGGAAGAAGAGCCCATCGTCACAGCAGAACTGCTCACTCCGGACTATATGGTAAACTTCCTGACCGAGCACCTCAGCCTTGATATGGGTGACGCCGCCGAAGAGGAAGACACAGAGAAGGCTGATTCCGCTGAATAAACTTTAACCACATGCACTCGGTGCTTCACCGCACCGGGTGCATTCTTTTTTCCAATATCCTATGGCAAAACTCGACTGGCTAGAAAACAATCAATACGCCGAGCGTGAAGCAAACCGCCAAAAGGGATGGGCTGCTTGGCTCCTGTGGGCTATAGCTCTTGTGATTATCCTCATTCCAGTGCGCGGAAGTGCGATGAATCTCTACTACCTTCATGCGGCGGAGGATACTCCCAGCGTAACCGGCAGAGTCATCTATCTTAATCCGAGCCCCCACCGCGGCATCACCGGCGGTAAAGGTGGGCACTACGAGGCAAAAGTGGATATAGAATACCAAGGGGAGGCCTATTACGTCACCAACACCGGCTTTAACTTCACCCATGGCATGTACGAGCAAGCCTGCGACAGCGGCACCGTGCCAGTGTACCTGAACAGGGATAACCCTGCAAAGTCAGTCCTCAGTAAAGGAGTGCCCTTCATGCAGTATTTCGCCACGGGCATTTTCTCATTAATTGCCCTCTTCCTCATCGGCGCCGGAGCTTACCTCATGAAGTGCCGCCTGAAAAACAACTCTCTCTGAGCCGCCGTTCCGGATTAGACCTTCTGCAGCTCATTCAACAAGGCGCGAAGAGATGGCAGGCGGTACTGAGCGCGAGAAAAATCAGAACTCTCCGTCATGCGATTCGGGATAGCGACACAAGGAATGGCCGCATTCTGCGCTGAAATAGTTCCGTTTTCAGAATCTTCCACGATGAGGCACTCTTCTTTCGGCAGCCCCAAGCATTCCTGCGCTGCCAAAAAGAGTGCAGGATTAGGCTTCACTGCGTATCCATCTGTACGCGTGAACACACCGGCAAAGCGATGATAGATACCAAGGCGCTCCAGCCAGCCCTGCACCCAGCGCCGGGAGGAAGAACTCGCCACAGTGAGCTTAATTCCCTGCTCGTCGCACCAGTTCAAGAGCTCGGCGGCACCATCCATCAGACCGCTTCGGGCTAAATCCGCCTCCAGCACAGCCTGACGAGCGGGTGTCTCCACCTCCCAATCATATTTTTTACCGGTAAGTTTTTCCAAATGCTCAGCAGGGTTCCAATGGGAATACCCAGCCCCCAAGCAAGGAGAATACGTAGTAATAGAAATCTCCTGCCCTTCACGCGCATACAGCTGAACCCATGACTGGTAGATAGCCCACTCGGTATCTACCAATACGCCGTCAAAATCAAAAATAATACCGCACGGTCTCTTCATGACTCACCCCTCATTCTAGCTGTCAACCACTCCTTAAACGTGCGGTGAGCCAGATTCTTGCGGAAAATATAGATAGCAATGAAAGTGTAAAGCACATTCGGAATCCATGCACTTATCCAAGCCTGGATAATACCGGCCTCACCGAGCGACGGGAACACCTGATACAGGAACAGCATGAAGGCCGCAAGAAGCACAGCAATGCCGATACCCTTCATCGTGCCTCGGCGCTGGAATGTCACAGAACTGGGAATAGCTAACAGAACCAGCACCAAGCAGCTGAAAATACGAGCTATACGAACATGCCACTCCGTACGTTTCTTCGCGCGGTCCTCGCGTGAACCGGCTCCGGATTTGATGTACTCGTACAGCATGGAGGTACCCATGGCATCTAAGCGCCCACCGGCACCGGGGCTGAGAATCTGGTACGGCTTCTCAGCAAAATCACACACCAAGGTCTCATGGTACATATCATCAGACGGGCGCTCATAGGCCGGAGCAATCTCTCGAATATACACCTCCGAGAGAGTCCAAGTAGCGTCCAGCTTATTCCAAGTGGCGGACTTGGCCATGTACTGCCTAACCAGGTGAGAATCTTCACCAAACTGTTCGATAACCACACCGCGCAGAGGGTCGCCTGCGTTCGAAATCATGGGCGGACGAGCCACACGCCATATACGAGATTGAGCCTCACTTCTATAAATCAGAGCGGGGGCGGAGCCATCTTCACGCTTCGCCTGCTTAAGAATCATCTGGCGGTACATGGAGCCGTTCGGAGCCCAGTGGAAACCGAAAATGCCATACACCATAGAAACGATCACAGCGAAGAAAAACACCGGCATGCAGAGGCGCAGTAGAGAGCGGCCGGACTGCATCATACCGGTTATCTCACAAGTACCGGAAAGCTTGCTGAGGCACCACATCGTACCCATCATCAGCGTATACGGCAGAATCTGGTACAGGAACATGGGCAGCTGCGAGCCATAGAAACGTAAAGCCTGAATGACGGGGTCATCAAAACGGCTGCGGAAACGCTCCATGTTATCCGTGAAATCCGCCAGAATGTAGATGAGCAGCAGAATGAGCGTACACATCAGGAAGTAGCTGATGAAGTTACGGCTCATATAGCGATCCATCGTTCCCATGAACGCATACCCCACAGCACCCAAGAACGGCAGGAAACAAAGCAAAGCAAGGAATACCGGGCGGCACATCTGCTCCACCGGGTAAGAATCAGGCATACCGGGCACTTCCCACTTCATCTGCTCCAACTCAATCGGTACCAGCCACAACGCCAATACCGAGCCCAGTACAAACAGCACCAGCGCAGGCATCATTCTCTGCATCGCTTCTTTCACCATGAAAATCTTTTCGTTTACGTTTTATCTGCCCACCAGCAGGCGATCTGCGAGCATCTGGGGCAAGCCTACAGCCAGCACAGCCTCACTAGCAGACTTCACATCATACTCCACTCGCTTGATGATGACCATATTAGCTTCTGAATCATACACCGCATAACAGGACCGGGGATCATCATCACGTGGCTGTCCCACAGAGCCTACATTTATGCAATACTTATAGCCGGCCACAGGAAGAATCTCCGCATACCCATTCATAATGAGTTCATGCTGAGCATCATAATCCTCACCGGCACTACGTCCGTTCCACATGTACACCTTGGGCACGTGTGTATGCCCATTGAAACAGAACTGAGAAAACTGGCGGCTGAAGCTACCTGCTGCATCATTAGCGTTCACAATGTAGCTCCACACCTTAGGCTGGTCCAGAGTGGAATGTACGATGGTGAATGAGCCACCCTGCCCGCCTCCGGCGGGCCGCACGATGCGCTGATACTGCAAGCGGGAAAGCCACTGCAACTGCTCCTCACTCAGCTGGCTCTGCGTCCAGAGCATAGCCTCGCGTGCCATCTCATTCATCTTTGCATAAGAGGGGGACACCACCTCTTCATCATGATTCCCCTTCACCACGGGACAATCGAGCGAACGAATATAGTCCAGACACTCACGGGGATATGCGTTGTAACCTACAATATCCCCCACGCATACCACTTCCGTGCAGCGCTCCCTGTCAAAAGCATCCTCCATCACGGCGCAAAGCGCATGATAGTTTGCATGAATATCACTAATAATGGCGGTTCTGGACATTACTCTCTGCTGTATTTATAGCACACTTCACCCTCCGTGGCAAGGTAATTTTAGCAACACTGCGGGACAGAATGAAAAAAAAGCGGCTGCCCGTGCGGGCAGCCGCGAAAAACAAAGGATTTTATCGGGTCAAGCCGTCCTGTTTGGCCTGATTCCAGTAAGCATACTCTGAGCGGTTGAAATCCACGTATTCAGGAGAAAGATCCGTAGTGTACACCACATATTCCTCACTGCCGAGATTCAGATTGATAAGCACCTCAAACTCACGGGCCTGAACACGCTCACGAAGGTCATCACTGGGAGTATCCGTCTGCTCACCGCCACGGCAGGCAGGCAAGCCAGCAATATCGATATCAATCTTCTCCTCCTTCACACGGGTGCCACTATAGCCCACAGCGTGGATAATACGGCCCCAGTTCGGGTCACCACCGTTCCAGGAGCTCTTCACCAAGGATGACTTAGCCACACCCTCAGCCACACGACGAGCCTCAGCCTGAGAGGGAGCGCCCGTCACACGCACCGTCACGTACTTAGTCACACGCTCGCCATCCTGCACAATGCGCTTAGCCTGCTCCATCATAACATACTGAAGAGCCTCGACAAAGGTATCCCACCCTTCCACACCGGGAGCGAGCTCCACACCGGAAGCACCATTTGCCAGTACGAGACAGGTATCATTCGTGCTCATATCACCATCAATGGTGATACGGTTGAAGGATTCAGATACCCCCTTGTGCACAATGGCATCCAGATTCTCGCGGCTCACGGCAGCATCCGTGCAGATAAGGCAAATCATGGTAGCCATGCAGGGAGCAATCATGCCGGCACCCTTGCAGCAAGAACCGATGCGAACAATCTTCCCTCCGATGTTCACTTCCACGGCCACCTCCTTCTCTCGGGTGTCACTGGTGATGATGGCGGAGGCCACATCATGCCCCTTTTCAGCCGAGAGGTCATGACAAAGCTCAGGAAGGCGCGGCTCAATACGTACCATGGGCATGGGCAAACCGATAACACCCGTGGAGCACACAGCCACCTCAGAAGGCTTCAGGCCCAACTCTTTTGCCACAATCGTGCACTCCTTGCGAGCCACAGCCACACCGGCAGCGCCGGTGCAGGCATTCGCGTTACCACTGTTCGCCACGATAGCGCGCACATTCCCGCGGCGCAGGTGATTCTGACTCACACGCACACAAGCAGCGCGCACGCGGTTTGTCGTAAAGGTTCCGGCAGATGTTGTGGGCTCCGTCGAGTATACAAGCGCAAGGTCCAGACGCGTAGCGGTCGGCTTCTTAATACCGCAGCTGAGTGCGTTGGCCACATAACCTTTGGCAGCTGTCACGCCACCCTCTATCTCCTTATATGAGCATTCGGACATAATGAAAAGTGAGTGTTTTCTACACCGTACACCTTCACTTTGCCACACTCAGCCTCTTTCTGCAAGCCAAAAAATAGATTTGGCTGACATCACGACTACTTTAGACACGATTTAGCCTTGCCATCCGAGCTTAGAATCGCTATAATGACGGCGCAAGAAAAAGCCCCCTTGCGGAAACAGTATGTTAACAGACCCCACCGGCAAAAAAGTTACGAGACGCACGGCCACGCCGGCCATCATGGTGCGGAAGGCCGGCGTACGGATGACGCGCCAGCGCCGAGCTGTGATTGAAGTACTGCTGCAGTCGTATGACCACCCGACAGCCGCCCAGATATACGAACGAGCGAAAGAGATACTGCCGGGCATTT
This sequence comes from Akkermansia sp., assembly GCA_017517385.1. Taxonomy (GTDB): domain Bacteria; phylum Verrucomicrobiota; class Verrucomicrobiia; order Verrucomicrobiales; family Akkermansiaceae; genus Akkermansia. The sequence continues at coordinate 34,328 of JAFWZG010000050.1, read as the reverse complement.
CATTGGCGACCGTGTACAACTGCATCGAATCCTTGGCCGCCCAGCGCCTGATAAATCAGCTGCATTTTGATAATGGCCCCTGCCGCTTCTGCCCGAATGTGGAGCCGCATGTACACGTGATGGATGACGCCAGCAATCGCGTGATAGACGTTCAGCTGAAAGAAGGGCTGACACCTGAAGATGTTTTTGAACTGCCGGAAGGCGTTCGCGTTAAAAGCATGGAAGCTTACCTGAGAGGTGAGATTCCGGAGAATTGCATGTCTGAAAAAGAAAAATGAGTCTGATTATTAAAGACCTGAGCGCACGAGTAAAGGACGGTGCGCAGATATTGAATGGTATTAACCTCGAGATTCCCAAAGGCGAAGTTCACGCCATCATGGGGCCGAACGGCTCCGGCAAGAGCACGCTTTCCAAGGTACTCTGCGGCCACCCGGATTATGAAGTCATCTCCGGAACAGCTGAGCTGGATGGCCAGGACCTCTTTGCCATGAGCGTGGATGAGCGCAGCCGTGCCGGTCTTTTCCTCGCCTTCCAGTACCCGGTGGAGGTACCGGGTGTCACCAATGCAAACTTCATGCGCGCCGCCCTACAGGCCCGCCTTCCCAAAGGTGAGGAGCTGGACGCTGTAAGCTTTTACAAAACCATGCGCGCCAAGATGGCAGCCCTCGGCATGGATACCAAGTTCACGGCCCGAGCGGTGAATGAAGGCTTCTCCGGTGGTGAGAAGAAGCGCAATGACATCCTTCAGATGATGATGCTGGAGCCCAGCTATGCCATTCTGGATGAGACGGACAGCGGTCTGGACGTAGACGCGCTACGCATCGTCTCTGATGGCGTGAACGCCATGCGGGCCCCCTTCCGCAGTTTCCTCGTGATTACCCACTACAAGCGCCTGCTGGACTACATCAAGCCGGACGTGGTGCACGTTCTCTACAAGGGGCGCATTGTCCGCACCGCCGGGTACGAGATAGTGGAGCATATCGAGCAGAATGGCTTTGACTTCCTGAAAGCTGAGGAGTGATGGACGAGACACCCTTTCAGATAGACACCCGCGGTGAGTTCTCCTTCCCGGAGAATCATAAGTACGATGCCGGCTTCGGGCTCACGGAAGCCACCATTGATTACATCTGCGATGCTAAAGGCGAGCCCGACTGGGTGCGCCAGTTCCGCAAGGACGCACTCAAAAAGTTCAATGAAATGCCCATGCCCACCCACTGGGCTCCGGAGGGCATCAAGGATTTGGACTTCGACAAAATCCGCTACTACCTCTCCCACGGCACCATGCCTTACAAGGATTGGGAGGAAGTGCCGGATGACGTGAAGCGCACCTTCGAGCGCCTCGGCGTGCCGGAGCAAGAGCGAGCTTTCCTCGCCGGTGTGGATGCTCAGTATGACTCCGAAACCGCGTACAATAACATGCGTGAGGAGCTCAGCAAGCAGGGCGTTATCTTCGTGAACTCCACGGAGGGCCTGAAAGAATACGAGCACATTTTCCGCCCCTGGTTCGGCAAGGTCATCCCCGTGGGTGACAATAAGTTCTCCGCGCTCAATCACGCGGCATTCTCCGGCGGTTCTTTCATCTATGTGCCTAAAGGCGTAAAGGTAGCTCAGCCGCTGCAGGCCTACTTCCGCATTAACTCCGAAAGCATGGGCCAGTTTGAGCGAACCCTCATCATTGCGGATGAAGGCGCTGAGCTCATGTACATGGAGGGCTGCACGGCTCCCAAGTACGACAGTGCCACCCTGCACTCCGGCGTGGTGGAGCTGGTGGCACTCAAGGGCGCCAAAATTCAGTACGTCACCGTTCAGAACTGGGCTACCAACGTGTACAACCTCGTGATTCAGCGTGGCCTTGCTATGGAGGATGCCGAAATCCGCTGGATTGACTGTAACATCGGCTCCGGCCTCACCATGAAATACCCAGCCGTGGTACTGCAGGGGCGCCGTGCCCGTGGTGAGGTGGTGAGCATCTCGCTTGCCCACAGCGGCCAGCTGCAGGACACCGGTGCCCGCATGATTCATGCCGCCCCCGAGACGACATCCAACATCGTAGCCAAGTCCATCTCCATCGGCGAGGGACGCGCCAGCTATCGCGGCGAGGTGAATGTGCTCAAGGGCATGAAGGGCTGCAAGAACAACACCGAGTGTGACGCCCTGCTCATCAACCCCGCCAGCCGTACGGATACCTACCCCGCCGTCACCGTAAACGGCAACGCCAGCGCGGTACAGCATGAGGCCTCGGTATCACAAGTGGATGAAGAAATGCTCTTCTACATGCAGCAGCGCGGCCTCACCCGTGCTCAGGCCATGAGTTTGGCTGTCAACGGCTTTATTAACGACCTCGTCAAGGAGTTCCCCATGGAATACTCTGTGGAGCTGCGCCGCCTCATTGACTTGGAGATGGAAGATTCCATCGGCTAACCCCCGGCACCGCATCGCATTATGGATTTCCCGCAAAATATGAGCATGGAAGAAGCCTTCGCCCAGGCAGAGGCCGAGGCCAAACTGAATCAGGCTCTCAGCGAAAGCAAAGCCCGCTTCGAAAACGCCGTGCTGCCCAACCGACTGAACGAAGACTGGCGCTTCGGCCGCCCGCACAAATACGCCACCGCACTGGCCGAACTGCTCCGAAGCGATAAGCCCTCACAGGGCGAAGCCAAGGTCGAGCACGCAGGCGAGGCCGCCGTACCCGTCAGCGCTGACGATGATGACCTGCGCCGGACGGAAATGCTCATGCCCACTATCGGCTCCGATGCCCTGCTCGGCATGCATCTCGAACGCTTCGGCAGCGGCTACGCCCTTTACATTGAGGAGGACACCAAAAAGCCCATCCGCATAGAATACACAACAACCGGCTTATTCACCTCCTCGACATTCATCATGGTCGCGCCCGGAGTGACGGCAGAAGTTGTCGAAATCCACCGGGGAGAAGGAGACACGGCATGCATGTTCGCCACTCGCAACATTCAGGTGGCAGAGGGCGCCAAGCTGAAGATTTTACACCATAGTGCCCACATGGAGCGCTACATGTGCATCACCAATATCCAGAACATGGGTGGCCAGGTTGTCCAACTTACCAGACACGATACCCACGACTGGGCACGTGAAGAGACAGTGGCTGAAATATACGCCCCCGAATCAGATATTCAGCTCTATTCCTCCAACCTCCCCCGCAACGGTGTTCTCGACCTGCACACCAAGCAGATTCACCATGCGGGCGGTGCTACCAGCAACCTGCTCTACAAAAATGTGGTGTATGAAGGCGCCACTGCCATCTTCGCCGGCAACATCTTCGTAGCCCCCGGAGCTCATCATACCGATGCTTACCAGAGCAACCGTAACATGTTGCTGAGCGAAAAAGCAACGGTGCATTCCCTGCCCGGCCTTGAAATTCTGGCTGATAAGGTGCGATGCTCCCATGGTTCTGCCAGCTCCGGCGTGGATGAACAACAACTCTTCTATCTCCTCTCACGCGGTATCCCGCGCGAGGAGGCTATCGGGCTGCTTGCATATGGGTTCGAGAAAGACGTTATCGAAAAATACGAACGAGCATGACCCGCTTTCGCCCCTGCATTGACCTGCACAACGGTTGCGTGAAGCAAATCGTCGGCGGTACCCTCACCGATGACGGCGCCGACCTGCGCACCAACTTCGTGGCAGAACACCCGGCCGAATGGTTCGCTGCACTTTACAAGAAGGATGGCCTGCGCGGCGGCCACGTCATCAAACTCGGCCCCGGAAACGATGCCGCTGCACGCGCAGCCCTCTCGGCCTACCCCGGCGGCCTGCAGATTGGCGGTGGCATCACCCCGGACAACGCGGAGGAATGGCTTACCTTCGGCGCATCCCACGTCATTGTTACCAGCGTCCTCTTTGATCGCGAGGGCCGCTTCCGCCGCAGCGTTCTACGTGAGCTCGTAGAGCGCGTGGGCAAAGAACACCTCGTGCTGGATCTCAGCTGCCGCCGCACGCGTGACGGCTGGGTAGTCGCCATGAACCGCTGGCAAACACTCACAGAACTGGCTGTCACCCCTTCCACCCTCTCAGCTCTCGCGGATTGCTGTGATGAGTTCCTCATTCACGCAGCTGATGTCGAAGGCCGTTGCAGCGGCATAGACCGCGAGCTCGTGGAGCTCCTCGCTTCTTGGCGTGGTTGCCCCATGACTTACGCCGGAGGTATCGCTACCATGGCGGACTTTGACCTCATCGATTCCCTTTCCTGCGGCTGCATAGATGCCACTGTCGGCAGCGCTCTGGACATTTTCGGTGGCTCCGGCGTGCGTTATGCTGAGCTCATCTCCGCCCGCGGATGATAATTTCTCCCTAAAATTGCAAAAAAATCGTTTTTTTTGCAATTTTAAGCTTGCAAAGTCCGCCAAATTAGCGTATAGTTTCCCCGCACCCCTTCCGGGGAGCAAGAACAGAAGTTCGACTGGGCAGGTGTCTGAGTGGTCGAAAGAGCACGATTGGAAATCGTGTGTACGTCAAAAGCGTACCGAGGGTTCGAATCCCTCCCTGTCCGTTGAAATGCCGTAAGTTAAACGACTTACGGCATTTCTCATATAAACTCTCCAGCTTCAAAAAAAACATCGCAAATGCGCGAAATGTGCACAATGTGCGGATTTTAAGACGCACTAAAGACACACTAATTTTGAAGCATGAGACAAGCAACTTTTTCTATCCACAAAGTCATCCAGAACGGGTACACCTTTTACTCCATCTACACTCCGGCATATCTTTCCCCTACCGGTAAAAAGCACTACCAATACTTCGGCACAAAAGCCGAAGCTGAGCGCAAACGAGCCGAACTCATAGCCTCCACCCGAACCGAGTCAAAGATTACCGACCTCAGCAACGTACAAATTCGCGATGCTCAGCGTGCCCTTGAGCGCCTTGCCGAGCATGGACTAGAGCTTACCCTAGACCGAGCCATCGAGCTTGCACTGCCGGTTCTTCGTTCCTCCGGGCGTAAAATCACCGTCGACCAACTATTCCAGGACTTCGCCACCGCCAAACAAAACGACTGGAGCGATGTTTCCAAGCGAGCATTCAACACATCAGCATAAACATTCCTTCGTCGCTGGAGTGGCACCCTAATCTCCACCATCGACGGGGATGATCTGGAAACATGGTACAACTCCACTTTCCCATCCTCCGGCTATCGAGCGCACGAACTCCGAACTATTCGCCCCGCGTTTTCATGGGCTGTTCGCAAAAACTCATTCAAGAATCCCCCTACTCCCGCATGGAGAGTATCCGAATCAAACGCAAACCCATCACCATCTACACGCCAGAGGAAGCAGATCGTCTCATGCACCACCTTCTCATCCTTAGAATCCGGCGGCACCTGCACACGATCGCACGGATTGCGACCAATAATCTCGGCATCCAGCGCCCAATTAAAAGCCGCCCTCAGCACATACAACCCATGCATCACCGTCTTCTGACGCACCTCACAGCGCCTATCGGTCACCCACTGCTTATTGACTTAGCAAAAGTAAATAGCTGTGTTATAATCTGTCTGCCATGGCAGAAAAAGATCAATTCAACCTCAAATCCATGTCTCGCGAAGAGCTATCAGTCAGCGGGAACCGGCTGAAAACAGGGATGAATTGGAACAGCAAATGCGGGAACACATGGAGACCAACCAGGCAAACAAAACAAAAATGGCAAATCTATTTGGTAAAAAAAGCGTTTCTTACGCTAACCAATAACGGCTATTTTCTATTGCCAGAGCAATAATATCCGCCCTCGTCACCAGCCTCAGCGGCTCATTAGCCCGCTTTCCTAGCCAGCCACAAAACATCTCATACGTCGTACGCGCGTTATTGTAAGTAGCCATCGACAAGCGTCCCAGCTTCCCCTCCAGCATCTTATCAAACAACTCCCTCACCGACATATTATCCTCGCGTTCACACTCCTGCAAAGACTCCGCCGCCAATGCCTGCGCCACCAACAGCGCACGATTCTTCACCTGCGGCTTACTCAGCCGCTCCCCCCTAAACACCCCACCAGCCACCGGCACCTTGGTGGACTTCTTCCACCGCTTACCGTTCGACAGCGACCACTGCGCCATCCAATAGGGAGACTTAGCATCAGTCACCAAACCAACACTTACGATATGGTTATTTTTCATAAATTGCTAAATTAGATTTTTCGCTCATTTTCGCTCAGCGATTCGCTCAACTTTCGCTCGAATCGCTGAGCTAATTTAGCAATATAAACAAACGTAACGCAAGCAAATTTAACACTTGCACTAAATAGCGCAAAACAAGAAAATAGTCCCGGCGGGAATCGAACCCACATCTGCCCTTTAGGAGAGGGCCGTTCTATCCATTGAACTACGGGACCGTGTGTGAGATATTACACACTATGGAAAAAGTTTTGGCAAGCCGGAAGTGTGACTTCAGGCTTCAAAAACGTTACGGAGACGCAGAATCTGAGCATCGGAGAGGTGTGAGGAAAGCACCGGGAGCATGCGGGGGAAGTATTCCGCACGATTCCATCCATGAAGAGGCTGGGGAGCCGGCTTAGCGTAGGCCCAAGTGGGGATGGGCATCACGAGATCCATGACCACTGAAGTGGCAGCACCCATTCGGGCAAGCAACTCCGTAATCTCGTCAGCGAGCGCGGGCTGTGCGGCGAGGGCCTTCAGAACCCATGAGTAGCTGAGGTGATTCGGCGCAGGATTGATTGCAGTAATGAGAGAGCGGAGACGCTCAGAAGACTGCTCACAGAGGGGCTCCAAGAAAGGAAGAACGCGCAAATCACTCAGGGCAAGAAGAGCTTCCAGAACAGTGGCGGGAGTATTCTCTTGCTTAATCAGGAGACGAGCGAGTTCAGCCACACCGGAGAGCTTCTCATTCTCCGAAAGTCCGGGCTGGGCAAGAGTGGCCAGCTGCATGGCGGCGGTACGGCTCAGCGTAGAATCCTGCTCAGAGAGCGTATACGGCAGCAGAGCACGCCAGCCATCACCTTTACGAGAGGTAACAAATCGCACTAACTGGGCCAGACTCCCCTTGCGCCCGGCAACATCTACCTTTGCAGAGAAAATCTCGTAAGCTGCAAGATTCTCAGGGAGGCGGTCCGGGTCATTACTGGTGACAAGCCCACTGGCAATCATGGCGAGGGGCCACTCATCCGCGCCGATTTCCTGCACACGAGCCGGATCCTGCACCATGGCGGCGAGGCGTTCCAGCTCGGAAAGCATGGAGAAATTGTCCTGAAAAAGTCCCATTACGGTTATGCGTTCGGGTTAAGCCTCAGTGGGAGCAGGAGTCTCGGCAGGAGCGGGAGTTTCCTCTACGGCGGGGGCAGGAGTCTCGGCAGGTGCGGGAGTTTCCTCTACTGCGGGGGCAGGAGTCTCAGCAGGAGCGGGAGTTTCCTCCACGGCGGGAGCAGGAGTCTCAGCAGGAGCGGGAGTTTCCTCTACTGCGGGAGCGGGAGTCTCGGCAGGAGCGGGAGTTTCCTCTACTGCGGGAGCGGGAGTCTCAGCAGGAGCGGGAGTTTCCTCTACTGCGGGAGCAGGAGTCTCAGCAGGTGCGGGAGTTTCCTCTACTGCGGGGGCAGGAGTCTCAGCGGGAGCGGGTTCTTCAATATCCCAAGGAAGCGGCTCACCGGTAACAGCCGGAGCAGCGGGAGTAGAAGGAGCAGCAGGAGTCTCAGCTACCTCCCAAGGAGCGGGCTGAGTGGAAGGAGCCGCAGGAATAGTGGAAGGAGCCGCAGGAATAGTGGAGGGAGCTGCGGGGATGGTGGAAGGAGTAGTAGGCATCGTGCTTCCTGCAGGAGCTGAGGGCATGGTGCCGAAGGGATTGTTGGTGTCAATACCAAAGAGAGTAGAACCGGCAGCAGGAGCCTGAGTGGCGGGTGCGGCGGGTGTGGAGGGTGCGGGCTGCTGAGGAGCGGGAGTCTCCACAGGCTTGGGAGCATCAACGTCCAGCAGAGAAAGGCGAATACCGGCCACCTGCTCTCTCACGATGGAGCTGTACGGACAAACGGCAGCTACCTGATTGTAGTAATTTCTAGCAGCCTCGATATCACCGCCTTCCTTGGCAATATCACCAAGAGAAATATAAGCAATGGCTGTGTAGGGGTTTACAGGAAGAGAGGTAATCTGCTGCCAAAAGCCGGAGGCCTTTTCGTTCTGCCCTTCAGACATATAGTAGGCAGCGAGAGCAGAAAGAGCGCGAGCACGCACAAGTTCATTCTGAGTTTGGGCAGCGATGCCCTCGAGCTGGGCTGCGCCGGTTTCAGCCTTAGCGCTGTCGCTCATGAGGGAAAGTGCCTCCATGAGCATGGCGGTCTCAGCGGAAGGAGTATCAGGATACTCAGAGGAAATGCGGGAAAGAGAAGCAGCATCATAAGCAGAGGGCTCCACTGCGCCGGTGGGAGTGGCCGTCTTCATAGCCTCCACCACGAGGGCAGCAGCCTGCTGCTCCATCTCGCTCTTGTAAGAGTAATAGCCGATGCCGGCGCTGGCAGCCACCATAAAAGCGATACCGCCGATAATGAGTTTCTTATAATGTTTATTAAGGAAGATTTCATGCTTAGCCGGCCCGAGTTCAATCTCGCCGATAGCTTTGATTTCCTCAGGGGAGAGCGGCATTTCTTCCGGATTCGTGGTAATGGTGCTTTTCTTTTCCATGGTTCAGGATTTGTAAATGTTGCTGAGCATGTGGATACGATCCACATCAAAATAGTTGTTAATACCGAGATTCTTGTAAATTTCAAGCGTAGCCTTGGAGCGATTCAGCGTGTAGAAGTGAATACCGTCCACATCAGCATCCAGCAGCTCTGAGCACTGGTTGCTGGCGTAATTGATACCAATACGCTCAATACTTGCCTTATCACCGCCGGCACGCAGCATGGCCTTCAGCAGACGAGCCGGGAAATTCGTACCGGCAGAAAGTTCCGCCATGCGGTTCATGCTGGAAATGGAGGTAACCGGCATGATACCGGCAATGATGGGCACGTCTATCCCCAGCAAGCGGCAACGATCACGGTAATCAAAGAAGGCGTGATTATCAAAGAACAACTGGGTACAGATATAATCTGCGCCTTCATCCAGCTTTGCCTTCAGGTAATCCATTTCGCGGATGCGGTTGCGGGTATCCGGATGGCCTTCGCAGAAACCGGCCACACCGATGGTGAGGCGCTTGGAAAGGCGGTTTCTATCCTCCCAATCGCGGATGAAACGCACCAGTTCAGAAGCATGTCGGAAAGCATCCTTGGAGGGATCATAGGCCATGTTGCGCGGAGGATCACCGCGCAGCGCAAGAATGGCACTGGCCCCTGCATGTGCATAACCCTCAAGGATTTTCTCGATTTCCTCCGCCGTGTGCCCCACACATGTGAGGTGAGGCACGGTGGGAATCCCACGCTGCTGGATATCATGCACTACGGAGCGAGTCAGTTCACGAGAACTACCGCCTGCGCCATAGGTAACACTCACAAAACTCGGCCGAAACTCCTGAAGTCTCACCACGGTTTCCAGCAGAGAGCGAGCGCCCTCCTCCGTCTTGGGGGGGAAGAACTCGAATGAAAACGTGGGCGTGTTATCAAACAGCGAGGACTTGGAGCGTGAAGGCATGGCTATCTGTGAAAAAGGGTCAGGGCTGAGGAATAGCGGCTTCATCCACCACCTGCTCAGGCTGAGGTGTAGCGCCATCGTTGGAAGGAGCAGTGGTAGGCTGAGGATTCAGGAATGAATCGTCGCGACGAAGGTCACGAGAGGAAGCATAGGGAGAATAAATCACCTCATCACCGGGAACGGGAAGAATGGCCTCCTCATTCACATCCACCTGAGTGCTGCCGAACTCCTGCGGCTTAAGAGTAGCGCCAATCTCGCCGGATTCTTCATCCTTCCAGTCCACAACTGCTTCACAAAGCACGACACCATCTCGACGCACAGCAACGATAAGCCCCTCATTGAAAGGAGATTCCACTGCCGGTTTGAAACGAATAGAAACCCACTCACTATTAAAGTTCGTCACGAGGCCGATAGCGCCATCCGTCTGAGAGCCAGTCGGAGCAGCTGCCTGAGCAACGGCCTCTGCCTCCGCACGGCGGCGTGCCTCAGCAAGAACAGACTGCTCTTCAGCGTCAGACACGTTGCGCACAGCTTCACGATCCGCAGCTTCCGCCTCAGCATAGGCAGAAGAAAGCTCATTTTGTTCTGCGGCTTCACCAAAGGCGCTAATGCGCTCACGATGAGAAGCAGCCTCACGCTCATTCTGAGCAACTTGCTGAGAAATCTGATAGATGTTGTAATCTGCCTGCCGGCTAGGCAGTGTTACAAAAACAACGTAAAACATAAGCCCAACCACAAGAACAAGCAAGGCCAGGATGGTAATACGAAAACCGTTCATGGCGCAAAGTATAGCATATCCGCCCCCTCTTGCAAGCTCATAATATGTCAGAAGTGCCACGCATTGACTCTTTTTGCCGGTGCTCATGTCATACACTGACGTTAACAGGGCAAAAAAACACATTCTCTAGCGCGTAGACACGCTTTTGGCTTGCAAGAACCCCCTTGCGGGCGTATAAGAGATGGCGTACCATGTTAAACCTCCCGAACACCATCACGCTGGTCCGCATCATTCTTGTCATCGTATTCGCAGTTGCTCTGGCGATAGATGGCGTGGCACCTTTCATCAACGGAGACAGCCCGATGGAAACCATGCCCAACAATGGGTGGTTCGTACCTGTTACCGTTGGAAATTGCATTGCCCTCTGGGCCTTTGTGGCCGGCGCCATAAGTGATTTTCTGGATGGGTACTTAGCGCGCAAGTATAATCTAGTGACAAACTTCGGGAAACTGATTGATCCTCTTGCCGACAAAATTCTGGTCAGTGCAGCATTCATTTATCTGACGTATGTGGGCATGTGCCCCTTCTGGGTCACCATTCTCATCATCTTCCGCGAGTTCCTTGTTACCGGCCTGCGCCAGCTTGCCGTAGAAAAAGGCGTGGTAATGGCTGCAGATAGAAGCGGCAAATGGAAAACCGGTATACAGCTTGCCTACTGCATCGCATGCTTGGTACACCTCGGGTATGCAGCTAGCCTGCCTGAGCCCCTGCACAGCCTTTCCGTTGGCCCCATTGCAGAGTGGATGCGAGCTATTTTCCTGTGGGCAAGTGTCATACTGACCCTCTGGAGCGGCCTGCACTACTGCATCACCAGCCGTAGTTTTCTGCGTGGCTGATTTTTGGCTGGAAATGCGCGCAAAAATGTGCTAGAGTGTCGGAAGTATCACCGCCATTCTCATATGAAGTTCATCCTTTCCGCCTTGACCGCGATTGCAGCGGCCGCGCTCTGCAGCTGCCAGTCTCAGAAAGCCTATCCCGTATATTTCCTTGTACAAGATTCCAATACTGTGACAAGTGCAGCAGAAAGCACCAGCTCACGCATGATTGTTAATTTCAATGGTGTAACATACACCCGCATGCCAATCATGTCACTGGATCACTTTGAGCGTTTCCGCTCCCACCTGAACCCTGATGGCTCATACGGTGTAACGCTCTACGCCAAGAAAGAATGGCGCAATCGTCTGTACTACAACACAGTAGAAAAGAGTGGCATGCTGATGCTGCCCGTTGTGAATGGTTTAGCCATGGAGCCCATGCGCATCTCGCCCGTAAATGATGGCGTGTTGGTCATCTGGAACGGCCTGAACGGTTACGACCTCAAGATGATTGCTAACAGCGTGGAGCCCATTGACCCCGAGCTGGAAGAAGCCCGCTTTAAGGATGATAATCCTCGCCCGCTCCCGCAGAAGCCTCAGGGTGTGCAAAGCCAGGCACGTGACTTTACTGGCCGTACCGTAGGCGAGATTTTTAATTAACGTATGAGAGCTCGCGCCCTGCTCCAGCTGCTTCTTTTTCTCATGCTGCCATGCCTCTGCGTGGCAGCTGAGGATATAGTTTTTCACCTGCCCACGGATAATCGCACCCTGTACACAACCGGCGGCGATGACTACTTCATGTATGTAGACCGCATATTCGAGGGCGAAACCACACGCCCGTGGCAAGGCGGCACTTGGGGCATGGTACGCAATCCCTTCCGTGATGGAAACCGGGAATTAAGGTTCAGCCGCATGCATGAGGGGATAGATGTAAAGCCGCTGCGACGTGATGAAAATGGGGAGCCACTGGATGCGGTGCGCCCGGTCGCTCCCGGCATTGTGGCATATGTGAATACCGATCCACGGAAAAGCAACTACGGGCGGTATATCGTCATCGCCCATAGCATCAAAGAAGGTACCATTTACAGCTTGTACGCACACTTGGCTTCCGTAACCTGTGAGCAGGGACAACGGGTCAGCCCTCGCAATGAGATAGGCATACTGGGATACAGCGGAGATGGGCTAAACAAGCGCCGAGCTCACCTGCACTTGGAAATCTGCCTGATGATAAACTCATCATACGATTTGATTGTCCCGCCACCTACAAATGAGCACGGCCTCTTTAACGGCCTTAATCTCATCGGCATGAACGCGGCAGATATTCTTCTCGCCTGCAAAAATGGCCGTCCTTTCTCACTTTCCCGCTACTTTGGACAGCTTACGGAGCACTACAGAGTACGAGTGCCCCGCATCGGCACCATGGATTTACTACGCCGCCACCCCTTCCTTTATAAAGGCCGTTGGGGGCAGACACCACCGGCACTGGAAATCGCCTTTACTCAGGAGGGGATTCCTATCGCCATATATCCATCCCGGCAGGCCGTGAGCGTTCCCGTCATCGTAAGTTGCCGCGCCATGCCCACCCTGCAACAAAACTGCACGGTGAATCGAGTGAAAGGTAACAGCCGCACCGCACAGCTCACATCTTCAGGCATGCGCTATGTGAACCAATTCCTGTGGACGCAAGGCGTATACCCGCCTCCGGCACAAACAGTAACTGAAGCCAGACAATGAAAACGCCCCACATTCTAACCGCCCTGCTTTACATGGGGCTCCTCCTTCCGGCCAAGGCAGACGTAGCCCAGGCCGAGCGACTGCTCCGAGAAGGAAAGCCCGCGGAAGCACTTTCTGCGCTGGAACTCACACCTCATTCCCCGGCAGTACTGTACTGGAAAGGGAGAGCTCTCGTTGATTTGAATCGCCCCTTCCAAGCGGTTAACCTTTTCCGAGAAATCCCGACGGAAAGCAATTTCTATCCATACGCGGCCAAAGCCATCATGTACTGCGCATGGCAAAGCCCGCATCTGGACTTTGTTGAATATGTTGCGCCGCTGACGGCAAGCCCGAACCATGAAATTGCCACTCTGGCACAGGCCGCGCTTGCAGAGCACCAATTGCGCTACACGTCAAACGGAGATGCTTCCACCATGGATCCGCTGCGTGAGCTAGCAAAAACACAGACCGAACTGCAGCCCATGGTGGCGCTGCTGAATATAGAAGAGTTACGCCGAGCCCGCCAGTTTGACCAAGCTCTGAATGCTTGCCGAGCCATGGAGGCAAACGCAAGCGTTCCCCTCATCTTCAAACAACGCGTACGCTTGGCAATCGCAGAGCTTTATTATGATAAAGCAACCGCCGAACCCCAGCAAAACGAGCAGGATGAAGAGCTAAGCGAAAACAATGAAGGCAAAGGCGAAGAAACCTTGCTCCAATTCATCTCCGCTAATCCGGATTCCGTTCTTCTCGAAGAAGCATTCCGACGCCTTGAAACACACAATGCTTTCAATAAAAGCGAATATGCGCAGCGCCGCCTGCAGGAATGGAGCCGCGAGCTCAGCAATCCGCATAGAGCAGCACTCGCACTTGCCGTACAACAGCGCCTCCAGTTCGCCGGCCCGGAATATAACTCAAATGATGCCACTATCGCAAACACAGCAGCCACCCAGTTGCCCAACGAGCCTCTTTCTCAGCACATATTGGGTGAACAGGTGCGTTATCTTGTAGAAAGAGGCAGAGTTTCCGAAGCTGCCCTCTATCAAAAAATGATGCAGCCGGATGATACAAATCCTCGCTACCTCTTCTATAAAGCATGCTGTATGCCCGGTAATGAGCGCGCGACTGCTGAGCTATTTTTGCAGTGCGCAGAAATTGCCTCCTACGATTTGCAAACCGCGGCCATCTGTAACGCGATGTACTGCGCCGTGCTCAGCGGCAGTCAGGATATCATCGACACACTGCTGGCCAAAGAAGCACTCCCCGAGCAAACACGGCGCAGCCTGCTGCTCACGCATGCCGGCCTCATTCTACATACCAATCCCGCAGAAGCGGAAGCCGAATTACAGTCTGCGGCCCTGCTTTCCCCGACAGAGGCAGAAAACGTAGAAATCATGCTCCAGCGAGCTGAACTTGAGCTATGCTCCAACCCGGAAAGTGCCATGAGCAGGCTCAATGAATGCACCCCGAATCAGCACCGGAACTGGACGGATGAGCAAGTTCTCCGCTTCTATTCTCTGCAACTTCAGGCCATAGAAAAACTGAATGCAGCCGGGGGAGCTTATCAGGATCCGATTTCCCTGCTGAAAGATGCTCTGGCTAACACTCGAAGAACTGAGGTAAAAACTGTTCTTACAGTGCATCTCGCTCACCGGCTCTCACTTGCAAAGCGCCATGAAGAGGCCCTTGATTTGCTGCTCCAGCTGGCAGAAAGCACAAGCAACAAAGAAACGAGAGCACGAGCATACCTGCTGGCTGCCAGACAGGCGGAACAACTGAAATCACTCGAACAGTTGACTCTCGCAGTCGAGCTTTTTGCCGCAGCAGCCGAGCATAACACCCGGTACAGAAATCATGCGCTCATGCTTCAAGCCCGAGTGCTAGCTTGGATTAACCGTGGGGCCGAAGCTCGCAGAATACTCTCAGAGCTCCTGCGCAGAAACGATCTCTCATCTTCAGAGCAGGCTCTGGCACTGAGTATACAAGCACACGAACAAACGCTCAGAGGTACGCCGGAGGGTCTCAGTGAAGCACTCCTGACAAACAACCGCATCTTCGAAGTTCAAAATCTTTCCCAAGCTTGGATAACTCGCGCCCGAATTCAGCGTGCCTCCATTCTGGCACGCAACGGCCTCACGGATGAAGCCATCGCACAATACATGCAGCTCATAGAAAGCGTCTCAGCAGCAACGGAAGCCGAGATGAACGATGAAAAATGGTTTGTGCTGTATTTTGCCGGGGCGGGAGCAGTCTCTCAGTATCTCTCACAGAGCAAACACGCTGAGGCTGCTGAACTGGCAGATATGATAGCCGCGTGGCCATTGAAACCGGATGCGCACCGCCCCGTCATCGGCCCCGGCCACAGGGCTCAGCAATTTGCTGACTGGGCGGACAATATCCGCAAGTTCAATTTCCAATCCCGAGCTCTCCAGCCTGAAAGCTGATACCTTATATCAGCGCAGTTCACACCAAAGTGCCCGGTGGTCACTCGCCTTGGCAGCGCTGTCAATATCCACAATCCCGCAGCGGCTACGGCGCCCGCGGCGGGTTCTCATAGCGGCGTTCACATACATCTGATCAAACGCATAATACGTTTGTTCAGCCTCGTAATGAAGAGTCCATTCATGGCCGCGTGAGTCTGCTGGCTTAAGCCGCGTAAGGGCGGAAACATCACTAAGCCCGCTCCTTATCACTGAAAGAGACGAATCCGCGGGCCCATCATTCCAATCCCCAAAAACCAGTAAGGGGATAGAGGGATTCCTCCGCAGGAGCATGTGCAAGTAATACGCGAGAGTGCGGGCCTCCTCAATACGGAGATGCTCAGCCGCGCGGGCATCCGTTGCCATGCGGGATTTGAGGTGAGCCCCAATCAGGCGAAACTGCCGTCCGTCAGCAAGTTCCACCGTTACATCCAACACCCCTCGAAGCATCAGGCGGCGCTGCCGCCCACGCAAAGGCATATCCGCCACGGAATCATTCCTGACGATAGGGTGCTGAGACAATATCCCAAGCGCGCGGTCCTCCCCCTGACGTGTCAACACATACGCATGAGCGTACTCCAGCCCTCTCTCCGCGAGCCTCTCCCGCAAATCCGCCATAGCCTTCTCGCCACCTATTTCAATGAGGCCCACTATCTCCGGCGCAGCTTCAGCGATAACATCCGCTACAGCATTACGAGAAGCCTCAGATTTGGGCCGAGAAACATAACGAGAGCGGCTCGTTTCTCCGGCTACAAAGTAATTCTGCACATTGTACATCAGAAAGCGAACAGGGCGCCCGGCGGGGGGAAGCGCCTGCTCTGCGGGAAGCTCCTCATCAGGAGTGATGAATGCCTCCACAGGAGGCCCCTCCTCCACCTGCAAAGAGAGATTATTCGGACTCAGGCACAGTAGTGCGAGAACCGAAGATGCAAGAACCAGAAGAAACAGCCACACGTCCACCCGCAAATTCAGCAGGCGAATACCATGACGACGTTGCTCACGGGTTCTTATCATGAAAGCAGGGGCAGGCCAGCAAGGGCCCATCAAACTTTATTCCTCCTCTCTGAGCCATTCCGCTACTTGCGGAGCAGCATAGGTAAGAATCATGTCCGCTCCGGCTCGGCGAATGGAGAGAAGCGCCTCCAGCATACAGCTGCGCTCATCCAGCCATCCGGAAGCAGCAGCCGCTTTTAGCATGAGATACTCACCGCTCACGTGGTATGCAGCAATTGGCAGCTGAGTGTGGCGGCGCAGTTCGCTAACGACGTCCAGATACAGCGTAGCCGGTTTCACCATGAGCATATCAGCTCCTTCTGCGGAATCCAGCAGGGCCTCGCGCACGGCTTCACGCACATTCGCTGGATCCATCTGGTACGTTTTCTTATCACCAAACTTAGGCGCACTGCCCAGCGCGCCACGGAAAGGCCCGTAGTATGCAGAGGCGTATTTAGCAGTATAACTCAGCAGGGATACACCGGTGAAGCCCTCAGCATCCAAAGCAGCGCGAAGAGCCGCGATACGCCCATCCATCATATCACTAGGCGAGATAACATCCGCACCAGCGCGAGCATGGCAAAGAGCCTGGCGGCATAAGGCCTCTACGGTCTCATCATTCAAGATTTCATAGCTGCCGTCCTCATACTCTCTCACGATACCATCCTGACCATAAGTATTAAAGGGGTCCAGCGCCACATCCGTCATGACCAGCATTTCAGGCACCTCAGCCTTAATGGCGGCAATGGCGCGAGGCACCACGCCCTGCGGATTCCAAGCCTCTGTCCCCTGAGCATCTTTCTTATGCTCCGGAACCACGGCAAAAAGATCCACACACGGAATGCCCAACTCATAAAGGCGACGGCATTCCGCGGCGATATCCGCCACACACCACCTTGTGCAACCGGGGAGGGATTCAATGGGGGTATTCTCGTCCCCATCCTGCACAAACATGGGGTAAATGAGATTGGCAGCACTAAGTGTTGTTTCACGCATCAGGCCGCGCATGGCTGCGGACTTCCTATTCCGGCGGGGGCGTACAGGCAGATTCATCATGACGCCCATGAGCATACCATCTTTCTGCGGCTTTGTAAAGCCGCTTCATCTCCGCACACAGGGCGATGAGTGTTCAGCCATGAACAATCACCACACTTGTCACGCAGCCCTCCCCAAGAACTGCATTCAAGGAGCGAATAATGCCGGTCTTCTGGCGTGTAAGCTCATACCGCACCGCTGGGTGCGATGTCCGTATACGGGCCTGCTTATTCGCAATAGAAAGAAGCTCCGCCTTTGTTGCCAAGAAAGGCCCCACCGCACGCAACCATGCTTCAGACATAACTTCCGGCGCATACTCTGCCACGGAGATATCCAACTTGCTTATGAGTGAAGCCAGAACGGACTCCATGCTGCGCACATTAGCCGCAGGATTCAGCTGTGGTGTGACCCCGAAAAAATCAGACAGGGCTTGCCCGGCCTCGCGTTCAGAGCGGCTCGTATTCCGCACCGGGCGAATAGATCCATCGGAAAACATTTCCTCATGGTACAACCCTGCCGGCTCTCGGCGAGCTTGCGGAGGAGGAGAAGGCACCGGCTCTACAGGTGCAGGCTTCCGTTTTCTGCCTCGGGGTGTGGCCATCAGAAAAAAGCGGCCCTGGCGGTATTTACCGCCGGGGCCGATTGTATAGTTAAAATGAGAATATCGGGTAATCCCGGGGTGGGCTTTACTCGCCGTCGTCACCGATGGAATCGACGGGGCAGCCGTCCTTAGCCTCGGTGCAGAGCTCAATCTCCTCATCCGTCTCCGGCTGCTTGCAGACGTAGGACACGCCCTCATCTTCGTCAAGAGCGAAGAAATCACCGGCTACCTCACGGCAAAGCCCGCAGTCGATGCAGTTGCTGTCGACATAGAACTTACCGGGAACATTCTTTTCGTTTTTTTCGTCAATATCGGCCATAATGTGTAACGGGCTTAGTTGCCCACCACTATTTTTACCATTTTTCTCAAGAATGCAATCTTTTTTTATTGCAACGAGGCACTTTTCGGTACAAAATGTGTGCATGCAAGAGGAAAATGAAAAAAAGGAACCGGGAATCCTGAAAAAAATCGGCTGGAAGAACATAATTTTCCTGACACTTTTTGGAGGAATGGTCATGGCAGTTCTGGGGGGGGTACTGTACAGCTACAGGAATATCCCGACAGCCCACTGGAGAATGAGCGGAATGTCTTTTCCCATCAAGCGAGCTGGTGTTGAGATAACTGACATCGACGCGCAGTGGAAAAATTCTGCAGGTAATGCAAGATTGGAGCTGCGCACGTCCTACTACCCCGTTGCCACCATTACAACCGGTGAACTTTCCGGCAGCGGTATTATCATTTTCAATTTTTTGGATAATCGCAAAGCTCAGCAAGGCCCCATGCTGGCCATCCGCTACAGAGACGGCCAGCTCGTTAAGCAGGATGAAGTCAACATGAAGGTGGAAGGTAATACGGCAACAATCTTGCTGGAAGGCGGGTATAAAGAAAACTCTGACTACCTACTGCACCGGCTCAGAGAGGAAGAACCGCTGTGGCGTCTGCAGGTATGGGTTCGTCCTGATGGGCATGACGCTACGCACTATGTAGGTTACACAACTATCATCCCCACTGCAGAATGAGCAGGAAACGCCATTTCCCATACAAAGAGACACCGGAAGCTCCGCGCGAAAGCAAGTGGTGGCACTGGCTGCTCAGCCCTGCAGCCGGCGTTATCATGGCACTTGCCTTTGTGCCCTATGACTGCAGTCAACTAGTGTGGATAGCCCTGCTGCCACTGCTGTATGTACTGTGGTGCGGCCCGGCGAAGTGGTGGAGAGCGTTCCGCTTGGGCTGGCTGTACGGCATGGGGTATTACTGCATGAGCTTCTCATGGATACCGGAAGTGGGTTACACCTTTGGCATCCCCCTGCCCGTGTTTCTGGCTGTGGCATTCATTCCGCTCATGGCGGTGTATTCCACGCTTATCGGTGCTTGGGCTGCCCTAGCCGCCACGCTGCTGCGCCCAGCCCTGACACAAGGGCCGGTAACAGAAGGGATGAGCGCCGATGAAAAAAAATCCACTTGGAGCAAATGGGCTTGGATGGACATGGCTACCACCCTGCGCTCTGCTGCCGGCTGTGCAGCACTATGGGTCTGCATCGAATGGATGAGGGCTCACGGCACTCTTGGCTTCAGCTGGAATAGCTTGGGCATGGCCCTCTACGATGGGTTAGCTTTCGCCCAGTGGGCGGAGTTTGTAGGCACAAGTGCCCTTTCCTTCCTGCCGGTGTTCACCTCTGTCATCATCTATTGCTCTGTACGCCGCTGCATACACCACTTCAAAGGAGCCGGTAAGGCTGGACGCCCGTGGGATTTTTACGGCACCGTCGTCATTCTTATCCTACTCTTCACAGGTGGTCTTACCCTGAGCCGACTTTACTCTCCGCTTCAGCTCATGAAGAAGGAGAGCACGCTACAACTGCCGGTGATGGCCGTGCAGATTAATAAGGATCAGGGTGAACATATCGCGGAGATGAATGCCATAGACCGCATGTCCAACGGCATCTCCCAGTATGGTGTTTACCTGCGCGCCACAATGGCCGCCTTCAATGAGATTCAGCGTGACACCGTGCGCAAGGCCATGGAGAACCCGGAATTAGGTTTCATACAGCAGCTGCCGCTGTGGGTTGTCTGGCCGGAAAGTGCCATGGGATGCCCCATCTGGAGAAATATCTCCACAGGCGCTCTGGAAAGGGACGCCTACACCGCTGATATCTTTATGGGTGAAGAAGGCCTGCCTATGGTGCGTAAACTTGTGCAGGAAATGGGAGGCCAGAGCTTCACGCTCTTCACCGGCGTGGATGAACAGCGCCTCATTAATGAAGATAATCAACTTATTCGCCGTGGCATGTACAACTCCATGGCCTGCATTACAGGGGACTTTGACAGTATCACCACCGTTTCCAAGCAGCATCTCATGCCCTTCGGTGAGTATATTCCGCTGGCTGACTCCGTGGAATGGATTTCCCAATCCTACTCCGAAATTACCGGCACGCAGGTAGGCGACGGAATCCACCCGGGAACCGGTGATGAGCCCATTGAAGTAACCATTCCGGGTACGGAAGAAAAAGTAGGAGTCATACCGGCCATCTGCTATGAAGATACCGTGGGCGATTTACTTACCAAGTTTGTGCGCAAGGGGCCCCAAGTAATCGTGAACGTAAGCAATGACGCTTGGTTCCGCAACTCCGCATGTGGTGCACAGCAAGCCCGAAATGCTGCCTTCCGTTGCATCGAGCTGCGCCGCTGCATGGTGCGTGCCGCAAACCGCGGCGTAACCTGCGCCATCGCACCGAACGGTGCTTTCATTGACGCGCTTCTGAAGGCTGACGGCACGCCCCACCTGCCCGGCTATAGCTATGCCGTGCTGCCGGTGGATCGCAATGCCGGCTTCACCTTGTACGCCATGCTGGGAGACTGGGCCGTCATCGCCTGCCTCCTGCTCGTTCTGCTGTGCTCAGCGCCCCCCATCATCAACCGATACTACGCAAAAAGTAACTAGAAGTAATTTCCTAGGCTTCTGATTATATAGGCGGCACCAATGCCGCCTATATTTTTGCACCAATAAGCAACATTATCAGCAATATTCTGCACACAGGGGGAGAGACTTTACAAGTAAGGCGAAGTTTCCGGAACATGCTTCCAGCTGGTCGTATATGCGGGGCTGACGTAGGAGCGGTTCCACAGCGTGGTATTTCCCTGATTAGCGAAGTGAATATCATGCCCTGCCTGCTGGAGCTTATCCAGCACGGCCATCAGCTTGCTGGGAGCCACGTTCGGGTGCTCGAACGTGGGTTGTACGTGCTCGCATTTCTGAAGCTCGGTGAGTAACACGCCCACTTTCTTGTATTCAAAGCCGGGGCGGTATAGATTATCCAGCAGGGCCGCAGCATAACGAGTGAAGACCCGTGTATCATCCGTAGGAAACGGCAAAACCACCCCCTGATTCGCGGCGTACAGGTTCGCCTCGTCTCGGAATCGGGACGTCCGCAGTACCACATACAGAGAAGATGCCATCATCCCCTCCTCTCGCAGAATACGAGCGGCTTTTTCCACAAAACGGCACAGCACCTCACGCAAGGAAGCAAACTCGGATACGCCTTCTTTCAACGAGCGAGATACCATCACCTGCTGACGTTCCGGCGCAAGCTCCGCGTCCAGACAAGAGGTACCATTCAGCTCCAGAGCAAGGCGCTCGCCATGCACACCGAAGTGCTTTCGCAAGTACTGCAGCCCACTAGCGGCCAGCCCGGCTGCCGTTCGAATACCTAGCGCATGCATGCGCGGGGCCAGCCGACGCCCTACCCCCCACACTTCTCCCACCGGAGTATCCGCCAGCAGCGGGCGCCAGACTTCCGGAGAGGAAAGCGCCAGCACCCCATCCAGTTCCGAGCGATGTTTGGCTGTTTCATTAGCCAACTTGCACAGCGTACGAGTGGGCGCAATCCCCACACTTACCGTCACGCCGGTTCCCCGGCGAATAGATGCCCGAAGCTCGCGGCAAAAGGGCACCCAATCACGCTCTTTATCTACGTAAGCAAAGGCTTCATCTATGCTGTACTGCTGCACGGAAGGCAAAGCCTCCTCCAACATGCACATAATGCGATCCGACAAATCCGCATACAACGGAAAGTTTGCCGAGCAGATAACAGCATTAGCAGCCTCCAAGCGTTCGCGGCATTTGAAGAGAGGCTCACCCATGGCAATCCCCATAGCCTTAGCCTCCGGACTACGGGAGATAACGCAGCCATCATTATTAGAAAGCACTACGAGCGGGCGCCGCCGCCAATCCGGGCGGAACACCTGCTCGCAGCTTGCAAAAAAATTATTGCAGTCAAAAAGGAGGTACACTGCCTTTACAGACCAAGCTTGGCCATGAGGATTTCTGTGACCAGCTTAGGATTCGGCTTGGGATTACTGTTCTTCATCACCTGACCGGTAAGAGCATTGATAAGCTTGGTATTACCGCCTTTCACACGCTCTACCATATCCGGGTTCTCGGTGATAACCTTCTCCACCAGAGCCTCAAGCGCACCGCTATCAGCCTTCTTGTAGCCCAGGCTTGCGGCGGCAGCTGCGGCCGTCTGCTCCGGGGCATTCCAGAGAACCTCCAGCACCTCACGGGCCTGGCTCACGGAGCAGATACCTTCCTCCACCACATCCACCAGCCCGGCAAGTGCAGTGGGAGCCACAGGGCAGTCTTCAATGACACACTCCTTCTCAGCAAGAACCGAGGGGAAGATATTGATAAGCCAGTTCGCCACCTTACGCGGAGCCTTTGTGGCAGCTGCAGCCTCCTCAAAATAGGCGCAGAGCTGAGCATCCGCCACGAGAGTATTAGCATCCGCCACGGGCAGGCTGTACTGGTTCATCAGGCGCTGCTGGCGAGCGTCCGGAAGCTCAGGCATTTCCTGCTGCATCTTCTCCACATATTCAGAGGTATGCACAGGAATCAAATCCGGGCAAGTGTGATAACGGTAATCGTGAGCATTCTCCTTTGTACGCATCACGATGCTTTCACCCAAATCATCATCCCAACGGCGAGTGGACTGCACCTGAGCAATGCCGCGGTCCAGCTCATCAGCCTGACGGGCGATTTCATAAATGAGAGCACGGCGAGCGGCGGACATGGAGTTGATGTTCTTCATCTCAATCTTGGCACCGAGCTCCTGCTGGCCCTTGGGACGCAGGGAAACGTTCACGTCACAGCGCATCTGGCCCTTCTCCATATCGGCATCAGAAATGCCGCCGCAGATGAGAATCTGCTGCAAGCTCTTCAGGTATGCATAAGTTTCTTCCGGGCTGGTAAGATCAGGAGCGGACACAATCTCCATGAGAGGAGTACCGCCGCGGTTATAATCTACCAGAGAATACGAGCCATAGTGCGTGAGCTTGGCGGCGTCCTCCTCCAAATGGATGTGATCAAGCTTCACAGTACGAACCACAGCGCCCTCAGTCTTCACCTTGGCATCAGCAGGGTATGCCCAAGAGTATAGCGGCACCTCACCACCAATGCAGAGTGGCAAATCCAGCTGGCTGGTCTGATAATTCTTGGGCATATCAGCATAGAAGTAGTTCTTACGGTCCCACTTGGAAACGGGGGGCATGCTGCAGCCCAGCATCAAACCGGTGAGGACAGTACGCTCAATGGCAAACTTATTAAGCACAGGCAGAGCGCCGGGCATGCCAAGGCATGTCGGGCACACGTTAGTATTCGGCTCATATCCGAAGCCGGCCTTGCAGGAACAGAACATCTTGGTGGCGGTCTTAATCTGGCAATGAACTTCCAGACCAATTGTCACAAGGTAATCAGAAACAGGCATTGTGCTGAGGGGGTTATTTATCTGTGTATAGTATTAATTTGAAGTAGTAGCGTTCTCTCGCAAAGCCTCATGCAAATCAGACCGGAAACATTCATCGAACACGGTACCGAACCATTGGCTGTGAGTGGCGCCCAGGCTTTCATACAAAAGATCCAAGGCATCAGAAAACTTATCGTACGAGGAATCCTCATACCCGGGCAGAGAAGCAATACGCACAATCTCTGAGCGGATGTTCCAGAGGAGAGGCTCTATGGGAGCATAAGCATCCTGAGCTTTGCGCTCAGAAGCGGGAGAAAATGAACGATTAACCAACGCCTCATCCGGCCTGAGCTCATTCAGACGCCTCGACAAAGCGAGGACCCGCTCCACAACATTATCCGCAGAGCGAGAATCCTGCACACACTGCAGCACTTCCACGACCTCGCGGTCAGGCGCCTCCAAATTTTTGAAACGAGCCAGCTCCAAACGAGCTTCTCTCTCAGTAAGAGGCGGACCGGGTACGGACAGACCATCCACCACGTCGGCATCTATCAGGCCGGCTTCAACCGCGCGATGGAAGCAAGCAATCATCTGCGAGGAGCCGTAACAACGAGCGCGAGCCAAACTCACAAACTCCGAATGAAGCTCCTCCAATGATTCTGCAATTCGGTAGTGAAGCATATCAAGAGCCTCTAAATCCTGACCAAGTCCATCAGCTGCAAAAAGGCTGTTACTAATAATCTCGGATCTAGTAATGAGTTCGTCAAAGCGGGCTACAGCGGCATCTGCACTACCGCGGTCCGTAATAGCAGAGAGGAGGAACCACATTTCATTGGTTACCTGCAGCAACTCATTACCAACGCTTTCGGACTTATTATCAGTCACCCCCACGGTGTCCGCATTCACATCGGCATTCTCGGCAACTGCAGTGGGCACATTAAATCCCAGCAGAAGAGCAGAACTGGCGGTAAAGAGCGAATGCTTCATTGTCGCAAGTATTATACTCATCTCGTCAATTTTTTCAAGCCGCGAATGCACAAACAAGTAAAAAAACTTGGGTAATGAACTCATACCGACATGATTTTGACTTGTCATGACAGGCACCATGAGCTAAAATACCCCCGCTCTCATAATTTTTTAGTCTATGGATTTCAGAACATATCTCCGGCACCACCCGGACAAGAATGGTTTTTACGGGCGCTTTGGCGGCGCCTATTTGCCGGCCGAGCTCGAGCCTGCCTTTAAGGAAATCACGGAAGCATACAACAGCATTTGCCACTCAGCTCAGTTCATCAACGAGCTGCGCCGCATCCGCAAGCAATTCCAAGGCCGCCCCACTCCCGTATATCACTGCGAACGCCTCTCCCGCCTCAATGGGGGTGCCCAGATTTATCTGAAACGCGAAGACCTGAACCACACCGGTGCACACAAACTGAACCACTGTATGGGTGAAGGCCTACTGGCTAAGTTCATGGGCAAGAAGAAGATTATTGCTGAAACCGGAGCCGGTCAGCACGGTGTGGCATTAGCCACGGCGGCTGCCTACTTCGGGCTGGAGTGTGAAATTCACATGGGTGAAGTCGATATCGCCAAACAGGCCCCGAACGTCACTCGCATGAAGATGCTAGGGGCAAACGTGGTATGCGTGAAGCATGGCCTGCGTACACTCAAAGAAGCTGTAGACTCCGCCTTTGAGGCCTACCAGCGTGATTACAAGACGGCTATCTACTGCATCGGCTCCGTACTCGGTCCGCACCCCTTCCCAATGATGGTGAGAGACTTCCAGATGGTGGTAGGCGCCGAGGCCAGAGAACAGTTCATTGAGATGACCGGCATTCTTCCGGACGTGGTTTGCGCCTGCGTGGGCGGTGGCTCTAACGCCATGGGTATGTTCCCTGCCTTCTTGGATGACCCGGTGGACATCTACGGCATTGAGCCCATGGGCAAGAGCGAAAAGCTCGGTGACCACGCAGCCTCCATGAAATATGGCGAGGAAGGCATCATGCACGGCTTCAACAGCATCATGCTGAAGGACGAAGATAACGAGCCCGCGCCGGTATACTCCATCGCCAGTGGTCTGGATTACCCCTCCGTGGGGCCGGAGCACGCATACCTGCGTGACATTGGTCGCGTGAAGTATGATGGCGTATCTGACGCCGAGGCCGTGGACGCCTTCTTCAAGCTGAGCCGTTATGAAGGTATCATCCCAGCTCTGGAAAGTTCCCACGCAGTGGCATTCGCCATGCGCAAGGCCCGCGAGATGGGCACGGGCGCTATTCTGGCGAACTGCTCCGGCCGCGGTGATAAGGACGTCGATTACATCGCCGAGCACTACGGTTACGGCGAGCAGCACAAGTTCTGATAATCAATACTCTTTATAAAAACCCCTGCTGCATAACTCGCAGCAGGGGTTTTTAGTATATCAAACTTACGAAGAATGACGATTTACTCGCCGAGCACACTGGCCAGCATGGAAGCAACGCCTTGGAATGCGGCGGAAACCATGCTCTGCCCCGGATCCTTCAGCGCCACGGGTGCACCTTCATCACCACAGGCACGGGTCTCCATATCCAGCGGAATACGCCCAAGCAAGGGCACACCGAGCTTCTGAGCTTCACGCTCACCGCCGCCTTCACCGAAGATGTTATAGATGAGACCATCACTCGGGCAGACGAAGTAACTCATATTCTCGATAATACCCAGAATGGGAGTCTCCACGCGCTGGAACAAGCCCACAGCCTTACGCGCATCAATGAGAGCCACCTCCTGCGGAGTTGTAACAACCACCACGCCGGAGAGATCTACAGTCTGCACAATAGTAAGCTGAATATCACCTGTGCCGGGGGGCATATCAAGAATGAGGAAATCAAGGCCACCCCACTCCACATCACGCAGGAACTGCTGCACGTATCGTGTAGCCAGAGGACCTCGAACGGCCACGGGAGAAGCCTCATCAATCATGAGCCCCATGGACAAAATCTTCACGCCGTGAGCTTCCACGGGTAGGAACTGCTCCTTATCAGAGCAACCCGGGCGCTCTTTGGTGCCGAACATCAGAGCCATGGAGGGACCGTAGATATCCAGATCCAGCAGGCCGGTCTTATAACCAAGGCGAGAAAGAGCCACTGCCAAATTAGCAGACACCGTGCTCTTGCCCACACCGCCCTTACCGGAGGAAACAGCAATAACATGTTTCACTCCGGGCACGCTGGACTTCCAGTCCGCAGGGTCATCATTAGAAGCCACCCTGTTGTTCTTGGGAGCATGGTGCTCAATGTTAACATCCAGCTTCTTTACGCCGGGCAGCTCTTTAACAGTGGCCATCACGTTCTCATAGATGAAACGAGGCACATCAGCATTCTTACTCTCAATCAGCAGCTCAACAACCACAGCACCCTCCGGAGAAACGGTGATATCTTTCACCAGACCAAAGGATACGATGTCTCGACTAAAGCCGGGATACTTCACCGTAGTGAGAGCAGCACGTACAAGTGCGGGGGATAATTCAGGTTGACTCATGTCAGTAATCTTATGCGTTTTTCTTAAAAAGCTTCCAAGGAGTAATAATGGTATGTACTGTTACAGCAAAGGCCGTGCAAAGTGAGCGGAACACCACAACGGCCGGCCGCAGCACAGCATGCACAGCACGATACTTTTCATACACAATACTCAGGGCAACGATTGCCGCAATAATGATGAACTTGGGACCAACGGACATATGCCAATGAATACCCCAAACACTCTCCAGAACCAGAGACACCGTCATCACTAAACCAACGAAGCCCACCAGCACGAAGGCAACATGCCCCAGCACAGGATGACGGGCTATGATATCAATACACCAGCCGGCCACAATTCGCAGCGCTGCAATACCAATAAACACGCCCAGACAAACTACCCAGATGTGCAGTTCCACAGGAATACCCTTAGAACCGGCAACAACGCCCACAGCAGCCACCACATTATCAAGGGAGAGGGAAAGATCCATGAGCTCAATACTGCAGATTGTCGCAATAAAGCCCTTACCGGCAAACTTGGCGGCAGCGGTCGCGGCATCCTCCACGTGAACAGCTTTCTTAAACTGCAGATGGGAACAAGCAAGATATACCAGATAAATGGCGCCGAACCACTTCACCCACTCATTATGCATGAGCCAAGAAACAAGGGCAAGTGCAATACCGCGGAACAAGTAAGCGCCAACCAAGCCCCAACGCAACGCGACTTTCTGCTGGTGCTTGGGAAGATGAGATGCCATAGCAGCAAGCCCGAGTGCATTATCAACTGAAAGAAGCCCTTCAATAAGCACAAGGATTACAATCACCATCCCGGCGTCCATAAAAAATAAACTCCAGTTCTGAGATACAAACTCGAAAGCAGAGCTAAAATCGGCAATAGGCATATGCCAAGCCTACCACATCCTTTTTGCATTTGCAAGCCAAACATCTGACTGCGCATCTCTTTTTACATGAAAACATAACTTGGGCTTGCCTGCAGATTTCTTTTCTGATAGGATAAAGCAAGCATGAAAAACATACTCGTCACAGGCGGAACCGGCTTCATCGGCGCCAACCTCTGCCACAGACTCATCAACGAAGGACACCGCGTCATCTGCCTGGATAACAACTACACCGGCTCTATAGCAAACGTAGAAGATTTGTTACCACACCCGAACTTCAGCTTTGTGGAGCATGATGTCATTGAGCCCTGGGACTGCGAAGAACCGCTGGACTACATCTACAATCTTGCTTGCCCGGCCTCACCTCCTTTCTATCAAGGTAACCGCTCCATTTTCACCACCAAGACCTGCGTACTCGGCGCTCTGAACATGCTTGAACTGGCTAAACGAAAGGGTGCACGCATTCTGCAAAGTTCCACCTCCGAGGTGTATGGCGACCCCATTGAACACCCACAGCCGGAATCATACCGCGGCAACGTGAATCCCATCGGCATCCGCGCTTGCTACGACGAAGGTAAACGCTGCGCTGAAAGCCTTTTCTTTGACTACAACCGCCATGAGGGGGTGGACATTCGCGTTATCCGTATTTTCAACACCTACGGCCCCTATATGAACCCCGAAGACGGCCGTGTGGTTTCCAACTTCATCTGCCAAGCGCTTCGTGGCGAGGATATCACCATTTATGGCGAAGGCCAGCAAACACGCTCTTTCCAGTACATTGATGACCTTATCGAAGGCATGGTACGCATGATGGAAAATGAGGATGGTTTCATTGGCCCGGTGAACATCGGCAACCCCGGTGAGTTCACCATTCGCCAGCTGGCCGAGAAGGTACTGGAAAAAATTCCCACCGGTGGCAAACTCGTGTTCCGCCCTCTGCCCTCGGATGACCCCACTCAGCGCAAGCCGGATATCTCCGTTGCAAAGGAAAAACTCGGTTGGGCACCCACGATAGCGCTGAACGAAGGGCTGGATAAGACTATCGCCTACTTCCGGAAAGCCATCGGGAAATAACCCCCACAAGTTCATAAGTAAAAGGGCACCATCGGCTGATTTGCATTGACAAAACCGGCCGATGGTGCTAGTCTCTGTGCATGTCAAACGCAGATTTGATTCAGCAGATTGAGCAGCTCAAAAAAGAGCGTAATGTCATCATCCTCGCCCACAGCTACCAGCGCCCCGAAATACAGGATTTAGCAGACTTCGTGGGAGATTCCCTTGCTCTGGCGCGCAAGGCACAAGAGACGGAATGTGATGTTATCGTGTTCTGCGGCGTTCATTTTATGGCAGAGACTGCCTGTATTCTGAATCCTTCACGCAAGGTACTGCTGCCGGATATGGATGCTGCCTGCTCACTGGAGCAATCCTGCCCTGCGGAGGAACTTGCTGCGTATCTGGAGGCAAACAAAGAGAAGAATTACTATGTGGTGGCATACGTAAACTGCTCCATCGGCGTGAAAGCACTGGCGGACGTTATCGTTACCAGTGGTAACTCTCAGCGAATCATTGAAACAGCCCCCACAGACCGCCCCATCCTTTTCGTGCCGGATCAGAACCTAGGAGCATGGACAGCCCACCGAGTGGGCCGCGAAATGACGCTGTGGAATGGAGCCTGCCATGTGCACCAGCGTTTCACGCGTGATCAGGTGCTCAGCATGAAGGAACAATACCCGGATGCCGAAGTTGTCTGTCACCCCGAATGTCAGGAAGTCATTCGCCTGCTTGCAGACCACATCTGCTCTACCGAGAAAATGATACCCTACTGCAGCGAGAGCGCTGCGCAGCGTTTCATTATCGTAACGGAAAGCGGCATCCTGCACCGCCTGAGAAAGCTCGTACCCGGTAAAGAATTCATCGGCGTTGCTGCGGACAAATGCTCCTGTGCAGAATGCGAATACATGAAGCTGAACACGCTGGAAAAAATCCGCAATTGCCTGCGTGATATGAGCCCTGAGGTGCGTGTACCGGAAGAGCTACGCCTGCGTGCCGAGAAGCC
Organism: Akkermansia sp.; assembly: GCA_017517385.1. Lineage (GTDB taxonomy): Bacteria > Verrucomicrobiota > Verrucomicrobiia > Verrucomicrobiales > Akkermansiaceae > Akkermansia. Next base: position 4,131 of record JAFWZG010000050.1, on the reverse strand, counting down.
ACTTCTGCGCATGCTGGAGCTTTCCAAGTAAAAAGCCAGAGTATGGACATAGCCCCTTACATCATTGCGCACGGGAACTGGATATCCATGGCAGAGTTCATGGAGTTAGCTCTCTACGATAATACTAGGGGCTATTACAGCAAGAATATCCAGAATATAGGCTATCGTGGAGACTTTTCCACCTCTGCCACCATGTGCGATTTGCTTGCACGGCGCATCGTGCAGCAATGGCGAGAAAGCTGCAAAGCGCACAGCGTTCGCCTTCCGCTCATTGAGATAGGCGGTGGAAATGGCGATTTAGCCATGGCCATTTGCCGAAACATGACGCTGTGGGAGCGGATTATTTCCCGCTATCTCATGGTTGACCGCTCACAGGCCTTGCGTAATCTGCAAGGCATGGTGGGTGGGCACTCCGTCTCTGTGATGGATTCCGTGGAGAAAGCTCTGAAAAAAACAGATGGTAAGGCCTTCATTTTCAGCAACGAGCTACCGGATGCCTTTCCTGCCCGTCAATTCGTATATCAAAACGCAGAATGGCTTGAACTTGGCCTTGCAGTGGAAAATGGCCGCGTGATTCGCCAGGCAGATAGGCGCCCGCTGCCGGCCTCATCCGCCTTCAACACATGGGCTCAGGAAGGCCAGATTATTGAAGTGCATGAGAGTTACTTTGAATGGTACGCAAACTGGCAAAAGTACTGGAAACTCGGTAGCATGCTCACTATTGACTACGGGCAGCTTAATGAAAAGTTATACTACCGCCGTCCACAAGGAAGCCTGCGAGGGTATAAAGCCCATACACTTCTGAGCGCAGATGAACTGCCAGCTCTCGCGGGGCACTGCGATATTACCTGCGACGTGAACTTTACTGACCTGATTACACTTGCTCAGGGCAGCCGGAACGACGTGGTGCAGTACATGAGCCAGCGAGATTTCCTGTTACCGCTGGCGGATGTAAATATCCCCGAAGAGGCACATCTCATCGCCGTTCCCGGCGCCGGCAACTACTTTAATGTTCTCCTCCAGCACCGCTTCGATGCTTGAGCAGCTACACATTAACGGAGAGGCAATCAATGCCGATACTCTTTCATTTTGGCAAGTTGGGAAAACCGGCATTGCCGCAGAACTAGCAGATTTTCTGAACGAATGGTTCTCCCCGGAAAGCACGGTGACACTCCACACCAGCGGCTCTACCGGCAAGCCCAAACTCATGCGAGCGTCAAAAGATGCCATGCGAGCCAGTGCAAAGCTTAGCTGTGAGGTATTTCAACTCAAAAACGAAAGCAAGGCGCTGCTCTGCCTCCCCCTACGCTATATTGCCGGGAAAATGATGGTGGTACGTGCTCTGGTGAGCGGAGCTGAACTCGTGCTACAGGAGCCCTGCTCCACCCCTCTAGAAAAACTCATAGAGCCGGTGGATTTCGCTCCACTTGTCCCCATGCAGGCAGCAACAACTCTTCAACAGCCAAACGGCAAGGAGCAGTTGGAACGCGCTAGGTGCATCCTGCTTGGCGGCGGCTTCATCAACACTTCTCTGGAAGAAGAGCTGCAACATGTAAACTCTCGCATATATGCCTCCTATGGCATGACAGAAACGCTCTCACATATCGCACTGCGTCACGTAAACGGCCACGAGCGTTCAGAGTGGTATACTCCCCTGCGTGGAATACTTCTCAGCCTCACACCGGAGAACACACTTTCCGTATCTGCACCACATCTCGGCATTACTCAGCTCACAACCAATGACATAGCAGAGCTCCGCCCAGATGGAAAATTCCGTATCTGCGGCCGAAAGGATTCCGTCATTAACAGTGGCGGCATCAAAATTCAGGCCGAGGATGTAGAAATGGCGCTTACTGCAGCCACGAATCTAGATCTGATAGTTATTCCAGCGCCGGATGAGGTATTGGGGCAATGCGTGGCACTCCTCTGGGAAGGCCCCATTTCGGCTGAGGCGCAACTACATGAGGCTATTTTCGCCCTTCCCGCTTATCACAGGCCTCGCGTTATTCGGCATGTTAACTCACTCCCACGCACAGCCACAGGCAAGCTAAGCAGGAGTGAAGCTGCGGCCCTCATCTCTTGAAAAACGAGGCCCGAAGCTTATTAGCTTCGGGCCTCTGCATTAAAACTAAACTTAGGGCATGGGGAAAGACTTATTGAATGCACTTACCTCTGCGCGCAGAGCGTCGTAAGCACCTTCAGTCTCGTGCACCTTCTGACCAGCAAGAATAGCAAGACAGCGGGCGATATACTCAGCCACCTGGCGCACATCCTCCTCCTTCATACCGCGTGTGGTAACAGCGGGAGTACCAATGCGGATACCGGAAGGCTTAGCCGTGGTGCCCTTGTCATATGGAATGGCGTTCTTGTTCACAGTGATACCCACTTTATCCAGAGCAACCTGAGCTTCAGCGCCATTCAATCCCTTCACGCTGAGGTCCACAAGGAAGCAGTGATTGTCCGTACCACCGGCTACGATGCGGAAACCGCGCTTGGAAAGCTCAGCGGCCATAGCCTTGGAGTTCTTCACCACCTGAGCAGCGTACTCCTTGAACTCTGGCTTAAGAGCTTCACCAAGGCAGGCAGCCTTAGCAGCGATAACGTGCATCAGCGGGCCACCCTGAAGGCCGGGGAATGTGGCACTGTTCAGCTTCTTAGCCCACTTCTCCTTGCAGAGCACCATACCGCCACGCGGGCCACGGAGGCTCTTGTGAGTGGTGGTGGACACAAAGTCAGCGTAGGGAACGGGGGACGGATGAGCACCACCGGCCACAAGACCGGCAATGTGGGCCATATCCACGAACATGATAGCGCCTACCTCATCACAAATTTCACGAATACGCTTGAAGTCAATCGTGCGGGAGTAAGCAGAAGCACCTGCAAGAATAAGAGCGGGCTTGCACTCGCGTGCCTTAGCGGCCATATCCTCATAATCGATGCACTCAGTTTCGGGGTTCACACCGTAGTGAACGACATTGTACTGCTTGCCGGAGAAGTTAGCGAAGAAGCCATGGGAAAGGTGGCCACCACAGGCGAGGTCCATGGTGAGAATCGTGTCACCGGGATTGATACAGGCGTGGTATACGCTCATATTAGCCTGAGAACCGGAGTGAGCCTGCACATTGGCGAAATCGCAACCAAAGAGCGCACAGGCACGATCAATAGCAAGCTGCTCTACCTTATCCACCACCTCACAGCCACCATACCAGCGCTTGGAGGGATAACCTTCAGCATACTTATTTGTCAGTACGGACCCCTGAGCCTCCATCACGGCCGGAGAAGCGAAGTTCTCAGAAGCAATGAGCTCAATGTTGTTGCGCTGGCGATCATGCTCCTCTTCAATGTAGGCAGCAAGTTCAGGATCAGAAGAAGCCAGCATGGAGCCGGAAGCCTTAGCCAGACGGCGTGTATGACGCCCACCTTCAAACTCAGCATCAAGCCAAGTGTGCAGAAGATCATCCAAATCATCGGGAGTGACGAAAGCGGATGCGATGCACATGACGTTGGAATCATTATGCTGGCGAGCCAGAGCCGCCACCTGCGGGGTGCGTGTCAGCGTAGCCCGAATCCCCTGCCAGCGGTTGGCAGCAATGCTCATTCCAAGACCGGAGAAACAAATCAGAATACCACGATCGGCACGGCCATCCACCACACGCTTACAGACAGCGTTGGCATAATCAGAATAATCGCAGGCTTCCTTGGTCTCAGGGCCTACGTCCTCTACAGTATAGCCCCAGTTCGTGAGGATTTCCACGGCGACTTCCTTCAGATCCACACCCTTGTGGTCTGAACCGATTGCGATGCGAAGGTTGGTGTTCATATGCTGTTGAATACAACGCCTGTTGCGCGGGCATTCTACCACAGGCCTCCAATAATAGCAAGCGCAAAGTAGGGAAAAAAGAACACCGCCGCCCTCCATAACGGAGAACGACGGTGAAATTCTCAATCGCAGCCTAAGCTGCTGACGCCTTAGTTGAACTTGGCGATGAGAGCCTGACGCTGAGCCTCGAGCTCGGCGGGAAGCTTGTCACCAACCATGTTGAACAGCTCGGTCTGGGACTCAAGCTCAGCCTTCCACTCGGACTCGGAAAGAGCCATGTTGGTGTTGAAGGCGGCTTCATCGTAGCCATT
>JAFWZG010000049.1 GCA_017517385.1 Akkermansia sp. | reverse complement strand
CTTGCCCACTCGTCGTGGGTTCGAATCCCTTGAACAGTAAAGCCCCTCTGGTGAGGGGCTTTAGAGCGGATGATGGGATTCGAACCCACGACATCAACCTTGGCAAGGTTGCGCTCTACCACTGAGCTACATCCGCGTTTTCTTGTTCACCGCCTTTGGGCGGGTCGGTGAGAGAATTATACACGTTTGCTCAGATATGGCAAGCCTTTTTTTGTAAAAAAGTGATTTTTTTAGAGGAGGCGGGCGAGGTGCTGTGGGGTGAAGGGGGTGATGCTGCGCTCCATCGCGGCATGTAGCTTGCTGGCCCAAGCGGGGTCTGCCAGTAGGGCTCGGCCGATGGCAATGAGATCTATCTCATTCATGCTGAGACTACGCAGTAGTTGGGAGGGGAAGCTCGGTTCTAGGCCGATAGCGCCTGAGCAGATAGCCGGGCGCTTGCTCAGGAGTCTCACCCATGCAGCTAATCCAAGCGGGCTGCCTTCAAACTCCGGATGTCCGTAATGAATGGATGTGCAGTCAAACACATCCACTCCGACTTCACTGAGTGGGCGAACGATTTCTTCCAGTTCCTCCGGCGTGTTCGCAAGGCGTGCATCTTCATGGCCGGGGTACCATTGCGATAGGCGAAAGAAAATAGGGAAACGCCGTCCGACGGCTTTACGCACCGCTTGCACCACTTCACGCGCGAAGCGTACTCGGCCGGGCAGGTCGCCTCCGTATTCATCTTCGCGGTGGTTAGTTTCTGCACGCAGGAACTGGTCTATCAGCATACCATAGGCGCCATTGATTTCCACGCCGTCAAATCCCAGCCTTCTGGCGTTTTCCGCCGCACGGGCGAAGGAATGCACGACTTCTCGTATCCGGCTGAGGCTCATGGGGGCACCAACTTGTTGGAGGGTGATAGGGTTAATCCCTGAGGGGCTGATGGAGGGTTCCAGTGGGTTCGAGGTTTTGTTATCAGCGGGACGCATCATACCTGCGTGCTGGATTTGGGGGATAATCTTGCAGCTGGTGGCATGTACGGCGCGGCATATTCTTTTCCATGCACGTAGAGCCGCACCTCCGAAGAAGCTAGGAGTATCAGCTGAGACTGCGGCTGCCGGATCATCCACGGAGCAGCCTTCTGTGATAATGAGGCCAAGCTCGTGCTCGGCACGGCGGCGGTAGTAGTGCAGCATTTCCGGTGTGGGGATGCCGTCTGTTGCGTAATTTCGAGCCATTGGTGCCATGACGATGCGGGTGCAGAGCTCGAACTTTCGGTGTTTGAAGGGGCGGTAGAGGATTTCAATGTCTCGTAGGGCTAGGGCAGTTCCGGTGTTCATGCCATTACTGTACCACAGCTCCGGCCTGAGGCAAGAGGTTAGAATAACCGTTCAGGAGCGTGAGATTGCTCTTCTCAGCAGCCTAGGACACAGCGGAGTGCAAATGCCGCCGGTAGATTTTTAGGCGGTGTGAGGATTTCTGCTCCCGGTACCTGTGCGGCAAAGGACGGTTTGGGATTGACGAGCACGGCGCGGTCACAAATGGAGAGCATGGGCAAATCCGCAGCGCTGTCCGTATAGCCTACATCAGCATGGGTGATGCCTATTGCGGCAAGGCGCACGAGCTTATTAGCTCCCTTATTGTTGCCCGGTGCAGGGATAGCGGGCATGAAGGGCACTCGCTCAAAGTTTTCAGTAGGGGTACCGATGGTGTGAGTGAAGCCCAGTGCTTCGCCCACGAGGCGGGTCCACCAGTCCGGGGAGGCGGAACAGAGTACGGTGGTGTCGCTGGCCTGCTGGTGGCTCCTGAGTTTCTCTAGCACGGGTGGGTAGAGCGCCGGCAGTATTTCCTGCTGCACGAAGTCGCGGCAGTGCTTCTGCAGCACATCAGCCGGCATGTTCCAAGCATAGGCAAGGAAGGCACGCTTCATACGCTCTGTATTGAAAATGTGCAGTCCACGCAATATGCCACAGGGCGCCACCGCTAGCAGATAGAGGCGGCGCAGTGCGTGCTTTCTCAGTACCCAGCGGCAGAACCGCAGCTGGGAATCACCCGCAAAGAGCGTGCCATCCATGTCGAAGAGGGCAATCATAAGCCATTCCTTTTGTAACGGGAGATGATGCGCCACTTCCACACCGTCATGATGAGGAGCCCCATGATGGCGCCACCAAGGTGACCGGCTTCGCCACCAGCGTTATCAAGATTGAACAGAATGGTGAGCATGGCAATGCCGATAATCAGTAGTGCAAATGTACGCATGCTCAAATCAATGGGCGGGAACAGCAGGTGTATTCGCCCATGCGGGAACATGAAGGCGATAGCTACCATCACGCCGTAAACCGCAGCGGATGCCCCAATCATCGGGACCAGTTGCCACGGCATTACCATGCCGGTGTACTCCGTATACTGTACCACCAGTTGATTTGCGAGTGCAATGGCTTGCGGTGTATCCGCAACGCTGCTGTAGAACCCCATACCCGCGAGGATGGAGGAGAAAAGCGCACCCGCGACACCGCACGTTAGATAATAGACCAGAAAGCGCCGTGGACTCATGATGCTTTCCAGTAGGCGGCCGAAGAAGTACAGAGCCCACATGTTAAAGAGAAGGTGCGTCAGGTTCGCGTGCAAAAACTGGTAGCTTATCAGGCGCCACAGTTCTCCCTGCATGAAGCAACTGAACCAAGAGTAACTACCCATCACTTGCAGAGTGGGCGTATCTTGCCCTCCGGGTATCGCAATATCTAAGAACGCCGGGGTCAGGGCTACGCTGCCCACGAGGTATACCACTACATTGATGATAATGAGTGAAACGGTAACTGTCAGTCTGTTGGGTGTCATATCTTACCGGTTAAGACGCTGCAGAGCGTCTTTTTGTTCAGAATTCAGGAGGGAGTACAGGAGGATCCAGGCGTGTACCCATAGCGGAGATTTCATCATAAGTAAGGATGTGCTCCATGCTGCAGGCCGCTTCATCCGCTCGCTCTGGGGCTAATCCTGCCATTTCTGTCATGAAGCGCAGCAGGATAGTATGAGCATGGATGACCCGCTCAGCATAGCGTTCCCCCTCTGCTGTGAGGGTGATGGGAGCATATTGATGGTACTCAATGAGGCCGAGGTCAGCCAGCTTGCGCATGGCCGCTGTGACGCTGGGCTTCTTTACGCTCAGCATCTGCGCGATGTCGCTCACCAAGGCGGAGCCGTTTTTGTGGCAAAGGTGGCCGATGGCCTCCAGATAATCCTCACCACTGCGGCCGATGCGCTTGCTGAGTTCCTGTGGTAAATTACTCATGGCACTTCTCCAGAGTGGCTACGCACTCCAGGTGTTTGGTCTGCGGGAAAAGATCAAAGGGCTGCACTTCCACTACGCGATATCCGGCCTTGGCGAACTCCGCCAAATCACGAATCTGGGTGGCGGGATTGCAAGATACATAGACCACGCGTGCCGGGCCAAAGGCGAAGAGCTGGTTCAGGAAAGCCATGTCGCAACCTTTACGGGGCGGATCAATTACTACGGCACTTTCTTCTGCGGGGAAGTCCACCTGCTCAAAGATAGCTTCTGCGCTGGCTGCCATGAAGGAGGCATGGGTGATGCCATTGCTGCGGGCGTTAGCCCGGGCCCAGTCTGCGCTTGTCTCACTTACTTCCACGCCGAGCACCTTTTCAAAGTGCGGGGCAAGTGTCAGCGCGAAAAGGCCGCTGCCACAGTAGGCGTCTACCAGATACCGAGCACCGCCGGCACAGGCTTGCTTCGCTACATAACCGGTGAAAGCCGGCAATATGTAGGGATTGTTCTGGAAGAAGTCACCGGCAAGGAAATTAAAGGTGAGCTCTCCCACCTTTTCGGTACAAACTGCGTTATTATTCGTGATAACGCTGCCTTCACTCACTCGCATGAGCAGTGTGGCACCGCGCTTGTACTGAGCCGCTGCCTGATGAACGGATTTGCGCACAATGGGCAGGGCGGCATTCAGCTCGTCCATGGCGATGGGGCATTGCTTAATGTCGCACACCTCACTGCGGGAACCTACACGAAGGAAACCGATGTTGCCCATTTTTGCATCCTTGGGCTTGTGGAAATGCGGGGTAATCTTGGAGCGGTAGCCATATGTTACCGGGGAAGGAATGGCCGGCAGCACCTTTAGCTCCAACCCGGCCTGTAGGCGCAGTAAGTCCGCCACCTGTGCCGTTTTCCATTCCAGCTGTGCCTGGTAATCCAAGTGCTGGTACTGGCAGCCGCCACAGTAACCGAATACGGGACACTGTGGCTGGACTCGCTTGGGAGAAGGCTCCAGCACCTCCACAAGATCTGCCGAGGAGCAGTTCTTATCATTTCGGTAAATGCGGGCGCGCACCCGTTCTCCGGGCAGCGTGTAGGGTACAAATACGACCCAGTTATCAATGCGGCCCACGCCATCTCCCTGGTTGGACAGGTTCTCGATGGTCAGCTCCACCTCTTCATGATAGGCGAAAGGTACGGGAACGAATTTGCGCGGCGGTGTATCCATGATAGTGGGAGGATGGGAGTTAGCGTGCGTTGTTGGTGCGGCCGTCTATGCTCATAGGCAGGGTGTTTGGCAGAGATGGGGAGCGCAATCCGTGGCGCTCTGCTGCATTCGGGAGGGGGGCAGCGTTCTCGCTGGTGCTCACAGCTTCTTCCGGCGGAGCGAAGTGGCCCATGCGCAGGCCGCTGCGGCCCGGTACGCCAGAGCTATTCCCTACGTACGTGGGTACATAATTCACAGGCTCGGCATGAGACGCTTCTGCTCGGTTGGTGCTGCGGGCCGGAGTGGCTTGCGCCTCTTGCATCATGTTCCGGGTAGACTCCATCTGTTCGGCGGAAGGCGTGATGTTTCTTTCCGTTTCTTCCTCCCTGTTCCTCGGCTGTTCTGTTGTGGTATTGGTCTGCCTTGTTGAACTGTTTGTCTGTTCTGAGGGAGCCTCGCTCTCGGTATTCTGTTGTCTAGCCTCCAAAGCCTCGAATGCGGCGCGTCGGGCGCGCCCGACCGGGCAGATGCCAAGCTCACAGCTCAGCATATCATCATTGCAAACATGCCCATGTTTTTTTTCTGCCTCTGCTACCGCTGCTGCTACCTCCGGGGGAAGCGCCTGCTGACATGCACTCATTGTCAGCACGCATGCGGTACAGAGCATGATGGAAAATCGCTTCATGCGCGAATGATAACATTCCATTAACGCACGCGCAAGCTCAAAAGCTGTCCGCATTCGGTAAATGCGGTAGCTGTATGACACGTGCATAAGCTGTAATCTATTTATCCGCAAGCTTTGTTCGGAGTGTTGCTCTGTTGTATGTCCCTTTTTATTCAGTGTCGGAGGGCGGTTTAGTCTATAGTAAGACAATAATTTTTCATTTTTTTGTTTCAATTCTCTTGACATTCTGTCAGATTCAGGTAAACTCTCCCGCACCAAAACGAAAAACCACTTATAAATCTTTACTATGGCACACACACAGTCCGCTAAGAAGCGCATCCGCCAGACGATTACTCGTACTGCCGTTAACCGCTCCATCATGTCTCGCGTTCGCACCCTTCGTAAGAAGGTTGCTGCCGCTGTTGCTGCTAACGACAAGGAGGCCGCCGTTGCCGCTTACAACACCTTTGCTTCCGCTATCGACAAGGCTGCCAAGAAGGGCACCGTGCCCGCTAACCGCGCTGCCAACTACAAGAGCAAGGCTGCCAAGGCTGTGGCCACCATCGCCTGAGTTCCCTTTCAGGTTTTCCGTTTTCAGCGGGGTTGCGATGTGAATCGCACCCCGCTGTTTCTGTGTATTTTTTCTTGAGGTCACTAGGAGCTTGCTTTTCGGCTCGATGTGAGCCGATATGTTATGTTTTTTGTAGAAAATGCAATTTTTTTGAACAAAAAAGATTTCTCATACGCCTAATTATGCAGAACCGTATGAGAACCCCTCCAACAGGTGCTGCTTCTGATAAGGGCAGTAAAGGCATAGACTGGGAGACGTGGCTGGATGAAAACAGCGCACGGCTTTTTCTTTATGCCCGCCAGCAGACGCGTTCTCAGGCGGATGCCGAGGATGTGCTTCAGAATGCTCTTTTGCAGCTTGTGCGGGCTGTGGAGTGTGGGGAGTTTAGGGGAAGGCCTTCCCAGTGGCTGTCTTACGCGCTCTCTGCTATTCGTCATCTTGCGGCAGATGAGGCTCGTCGCCGCCTAACGAGGCTGAGCTATGAGCTGAATGTTCGCCTTGAACCATCTGAGGATGATCCATGGCTTCGCTGTGAGCTGGATGATGAATTGCACCGCCGCCACGTGGAGCATGTGCTTCATACGCTGCCTGAAAATTACACGGAGGTTCTCATTCTGAAAATCTGGGAAGGACTTACCTTCAACCAGATTGCCCAGCTGACCGGTGAAAATATGAACTCTGTTACTTCCCGTTATCGTCGGGCACTCGCGCTTTTTCGCGAGATGCTCGCGCAGAACCCTTTGCCTGAGTAAGTTACTATGAGAGAACAGCAAGCACCCAAAGAACTCTGCCGAACTTCCCCTGTGAGTATTCCTCCAGCTGTGCGAAGCCGCTGTCTGAACGCCATGTTGAACCTCAGCCGCGAAATTCGCGAAGCAGCTGATTTGAGGCAGGAAATATCCTCAAAGTTCTCCCCGGCGCCGCTGCCGGAGCCGTTTCTCGCAGGCTTGAAGCGCACGCTTACAGCTGAGGCGGATATCGTGCGTCGAAATCGCAACAGTTCGCGCTCGTGGCGCATATGGGCGCCTCTTGCCGCATCATGCTGTGTGCTGTTGGCTGCTCTTGTGTTTCTGTTGAAGGGTGCCCCTGTGACTGAGGGGACGGTGGAAGAGGCAGAAGTTTCTATGCTTTCCATCAATACCCCAACTCTCACGGCCCAAGGAATTGTTCCCGTGCGTGTTTCCATTCGTCGCATGTATTCTGAGCCGGTCATAATGAGAGCTAATTCAGCCGAGTGTGGTGCAAATTGTCCAAGTATACGTTCGTGTACAGATGTTCTCATTCTTGAGAATGAAGAGAATATAAACTTTCACATAAAACCCCCGAGTCAGATGATGACTTCTCATTCTAACGAAGTTATATGATTCGCCGCCCTCATCGCTGACACCTGTCTGTGGTTCAATCTTGCCGAGACTGAAGGGGGATGCGATGCAGGGAGTCATTGCCTCTGCTACCCTGGTTACCAGCTTATCGCAGGTGACACTCCGAATAAGGTGAGCAGGCATGGGGTGGGAGCTGCTGTTGCTGCTTGTAGGCAGCTTAGTGTGGTAACTGGCGCTCCCTCTCCTATGCCTGCTCCTTTATTTGTATTATCTCGCGCTTGAGACTGTGCTGATGCGAGAAAACTTTTTCTTGAGAATCATGAAAATCCATTGCCTCGCGTTAAAGTCAGCAGTAAAATCTTGACAAGTCGTTTCTGAGATGATATAAAAAGTCCCGTTAAGCCATGCTTCAGGAATATTTTTCAGCGTTTATTCAGTTAGTGGCCGGTTTTGGATTTGCCGGTCTGATTATTGTGCTTAGTGTGATTTTCGGGCGTCGTGCGAGGCTGCAGCCGGCACAGGACGTTCCCTATGAGTGCGGTAACGTGCCTGAGGGTGAGGGCGCTCCTTCGTTCTTCTCCATTAAGTATTATATTGTTGCTATTCTTTTCCTTGTGTTTGACTTGGAGGTGGTATTCCTGTACCCGTGGGCACTGGGCTTTAAGGATTTCGTGATGAACAACTGCGCTGCTTTTGCATCCATGACGGTGTTTATCGCTGTTCTGATGTTTGCATACCTTTATGCTCTGGGTAAGGGTGTAATCGTATGGCACCGCAACCCCGCTGCTCGCCGCTAAGCGATTGGCCTGGTTGTAACAGCTTTATATCAGGGCGGCTTCTCTATGGAGGCCGCCCGTTTTTTAACCCCTTAAATTAATAACAGAACGATGGATGTAAAGACGAAAGTTGCTTGGCTGCAAGATACGCTTGGTAAGCGGATTATCATGCTTGATGGTGGGCAGGGAACAATGATTCAGAAGCATGCCCTGCAGGAGGATGATTACCGCGGTGAGCGTTTTGCAGATCGCTGCAAGTACCCGCAGGACTTGCGCAACAATAATGACGTGCTTGTGCTGACGCGCCCGGATATTATTCGCGATATGTGCGAGCAGTACCTCGCGGCCGGCTCGGATATCATCAGCACCTGCAGCTTCTCAGCCACAAGTATTGGTCAGAATGAGTTCTTCCATCCCGGTGCGGCAGAGCAGAAGCACGATCAGGAGTATTATGAGGCCGTACTAGCTAACGCTGAGCTGGCGGCTTTAGTGCGCGAGATGAATCTGGCGGCCTGTACCATTGCCCGCGGCGCTGCAGACGCCGCAGCCGCTGCCGATGGACGCCCCCGCTTGGTGGCTGGCTCCATTGGCCCGATGGCTGTGACCGCTTCACTCTCTCCTGAGGTGAGTGACCCCGGCTATCGCGCTATCAATTTTGACCAGCTCCGCCGCGCCTACCGTGAGCAAGTAATTGCTTTGGCTGATGGCGGTGTGGATGTGCTGCTGCTGGAAACCATTTTCGACACTCTGAATGCCAAAGCTTGCTTGTACGCCATAGCTGAGCTGCGAGACGAGCGTGAGCTTCCGCCCGTCATGATTAGCTTCACCATCACGGATCGAGCGGGTCGTACCTTGAGCGGGCAGACGGTGGAGGCTTTCTGGAACTCCGTGCGCCATGCGAAGCCCTTGAGCGTGGGCGTGAACTGTGCTCTGGGGGCTGACCTCATGCTGCCCTTTGCTGAGGAGCTTAGCCGTTTGGCTGATTGTGCCATCAGTATGTATCCTAATGCCGGTCTGCCGGATCCGCTGAGCCCGAGTGGTTATGCGCACAGCGCAGAGCATATGGCCGGTATTCTCCGTACCTATGCGGAGCAGGGGCTTGTCAACTTTGTGGGCGGTTGCTGTGGTACTACGCCCGAGTACATAGCTGCCATTCGTGATGCCGTGAGTGGCTTCGCTCCCCGTGTGATACCTACCCGCGCTCAGGATGGCATGTTGCGCCTCTGTGGGCTGGAGGCCTATAATCACCACAGTAGTGACGGCTTGCTGTATGTGGGTGAGCGCTGCAATGTGGCAGGCTCTCCCAAGTTTGCCCGCCTTATTCGCGAGGGGGCATATGAAGAAGCTCTGGAAATCGCCCGTGCTCAGGTACAGAAGGGGGCCAAGGTGCTGGATTTTTGTTTTGATGATGGCATGATTGACGGGCCTGCCGCCATGAGCCGTTTCCTGAATCTGGTAGCGGCCGAGCCGGATATCGCACGTGTGCCCTGCATGATTGATTCATCCAAATGGGAGGTAATTGAGGCCGGTCTGAAGTGTGTGCAGGGTAAGGCAATCGTGAATTCCATCTCGCTGAAGAATGGTGAGGAAGAGTTCTTGCATCAGGCTCGCATTATCCGTCGCTTTGGCGCGGCTGTGGTGGTGATGGGCTTTGACGAGAATGGGCAGGCCAGTGGTTATGAGGACCGCGTGGCTATTGCACATCGCGCGTATGACCTCCTTACCCGAGTGGTCGGTTTTGAGGATGGAGATATCATTTTTGACCCGAATGTGCTTACGGTGGGTACCGGTTTGCCTGAGCATGCCAATCTCGCGTTGAACTTCTTCAAGGCGTCTGCTGAGATTCGCCGTTGTCATCCGCTTTGCCACATCTCCGGCGGTATTTCAAACGTCAGTTTTGCTTTCCGTGGTAATAACCCCGTGCGTGAGGCCATGCACAGTGCTTTCCTTCACCACAGTGGCTGTGATCTTTGCATCGTGAACGCAGCTCTCATGACCCCGTACGAGAGTATTCCCGCCCATCGCCGCAAGCTGGTGGAAGATGTGCTGCTGAATACCTGTGAGGATGCCACGGAGTGCCTCATTGCTTACGCTCAGGAGCTGGCAGAAGCCAAGGCCGCGCTGAAAGCTGCTGGGGCGGGAGCTCCCGCGCCGGTTGCTCCCAAGCTGGCTGATTGGCGCTCCTTGACCGTGTCTGAACGCTTAGCCCATGCTCTTGTGAACGGCATCACGGCTCATATCGAGGCTGATACTCATGAAGCTCTTGAGCTCTGTGGTAGTCCGCTGGCGGTGATTGAAGGCCCACTGATGGATGGCATGAAACAGGTCGGCGAGCTTTTTGGTTCGGGTAAGATGTTCCTTCCTCAGGTGGTGAAGAGTGCCCGCGTGATGAAGCAGAGCGTTGCCATACTTACTCCGCTGCTGGAGGCAGCTCAGTCCGGGCAGCCAGCTGCCGCAACGGTTGTGCTGGCAACAGTTAAGGGTGATGTGCACGATATTGGCAAGAATATCGTGAGCGTGGTGTTGGCCTGCAATGGTTTCCGCGTGGTTGATTTAGGCGTGATGGTGCCGTGTGAGGATATTGTGGAGGCTGTGAAACGTGAGGGTGCTCAATTGGTGGCTCTCAGCGGTCTCATTACTCCCTCGCTGGATGAAATGGCTCATGTGGCGGCGGCTCTTCAGGCGTCCGGGATGAATATCCCCCTGTTGGTGGGTGGTGCCACAACAAGCCCTCTTCATACAGCGCTGAAGCTGGCCCCCCATTATCCTAATGGCGTGGTGCTGCAGACGGCTGATGCCTCTACCATTGTGCCCGTGGCAAATGCCCTCTGTAGTGCCGGGCGTGACGCTTTTATTGCAGAGCAGAAAGCTGCTCAGGCTAAGTTATGTGCGGAATATGAGCAGAAGAATGTGCCCGTGATGTCGTTGAGCGAGGCTCGTTCTAAAGCTCCGCAATGGAATGAAAGTCAGCCGGTGCCGCAGCGTACAGGCGTGTTTACCCTCGGCGTGCCCACTGGCTGCGCTTGTCATACACCGCAGCCGGATTTTCCGCTGAGCTGGCAGCAGCTCAAAGAGGCAGCCGATTGGAATATCATGCTGCACACCTTCGGCATGCTGGGGCGTGACTCCGCAGAGAAAGTGAAAGAGGCTCAATCTCTGCGGGCTGATGCAGAGGCTTTGCTGGAGAAAGCCATTGCTGAGGGGCGTCTGCAGGCTCGCGGTTGTTTTGGTATCTGGGCCGCGCGGAAAAATGGGGATGATATGTTGCTGCCTGATGGAACGGTGCTGTACAGCATGCGTCAGCAGAAGCCCAGTAAGTCTCCGCGTTTGGCTCTTGTGGACTTTGTATCAGAGCAGGGGGGCTATGTAGGTGCCATGCAGGTCGCTATCGGCGGGGCTGATGAATGGGCCGCTGAGTTCAATGCCGCTAATGACCCTTACAATGCGCTGTTGGTTGCCGCTGTCGCCAACATGCTTGCGGAGTCCTTGGCGGAGTGCACTCAGCAGATTGTGGAGCAGGTGTGGCCTGTAGAGGGCTCGCAGATGGTGCGCCCCGCCTGCGGCTATCCCAGTCAGCCGGATCATGAGGAGAAGCGTACCGTCTTCACCCTGTTGAATGCTACTGCTCATACCGGTACCACTCTTACAGAAACATGCATGATGCAGCCGGCCTCTGCTGTGTGCGCCCTCATCTTTAATCACCCCCATGCTCGCTACTTCGCTGTGGGAGCCATGGGCGATGATCAGCGAGCTGATTATGCAGCCCGTACCGGTAGAGCGGTTCAGGGATTCTGAGTGCCCCTATTTCTTACTCTAGACTGAAAAAGAAAAGCCTATTATTTATATGTGGATTGTTTTCTTCCCATTTTAACTATAGACGATGCAATACAGATGATAAAATGGCGCGGAATGTTTGATATTTGTGTAGTTTAGGCTTGCAATCAGGTGTGCGAGACGCTAGAATATGCTTACGTACTACTGTACACATAATCTTTAACTAATATTTATCATGAAACCTACACTTCTTGTTCTTGCAGCAGGTATGGGCAGCCGTTACGGTGGCCTTAAGCAGCTGGACCCCATGGGCCCCAACGGTGAAGTAATTCTGGATTACTCCGTGTATGATGCCATTCGCGCCGGTTTCGGTAAGGTAGTTTTCATTATCCGCAAGGATTTTGAGGAGGCCTTCAAGAGCCAGGTTGGTGCTCGTTTTGCCGGTAAGATTGAGGTGGACTACGCTTTCCAGAGCCTTGATGATCTGCCTGAGGGGTACAGCGTGCCCGAGGGCCGCGTGAAGCCTTGGGGTACCGCTCATGCTCTGCTTGCAGCTCGCGACGTGGTGAATGAGCCTTTCGGTGTGGTGAATGCTGACGACTTCTACGGTGCAGACGCATTCGTGAAGGCTGCTGAGTTCCTTACCGCCGAGGGTGGTTGCCCCTGCAAGGAGCACTATGGTATGATTGGCTATCCCCTGAAGAATACGCTCAGTGATCACGGTGACGTGAACCGCGGTATCTGTGGCATCAAGGATGGCTATCTCGATAGCGTGGAGGAGTACACCAAGATTAAGACAGAGGAGGACGGCGTATGCCGTGGCGATTCTCTCTCCGGCGAGCGTAAGCCCGTGGATCCCGAGGAACTTGTTTCCATGAACTTCTGGGTATTCCCCGCTTCCTTCATTGGTCAGATTAAGGATCACTTCACTCGCTTCCTGGCTGCCCATGGCTCCGAGTTGAAGAGTGAGTGCTACATCCCCACTGTGGTGGATGAGCTTATCCACAATGGTAAGGCTGACTGCCGCGTTATCAAGACCACCGCCAACTGGCTGGGCGTGACCTACCCGAGCGATAAACCCGCCGTGGTAGAGAGCATTGCCAAGCTTGTGGAGGAGGGCGTGTATCCCGCCAAGCTCGGTTGATAAGTTTATAAACACTTACTGAACCTATGTACGATATCAAAGCAATCGCCGGTCTCTTTGACCTCCGCGGTGATTACGTATTCGGTGAGTCATACGGCTCCGGTCATATTAACGACACCTTCCGCGTTGTGGTAGACCAGGCCGGTCTGCGAGTGAGCTACATCCTGCAGCGCATCAATAGCAACGTCTTCAAGCAGCCCATTCCCCTCATGGAGAATGTGAAGCGCGTGACGGACGAAGCTCTTCGCGTGCTGCTTGCTGAGGGCTGCAAGGAGGCATACCGCCGCACTCTTACTATCGTGAATGCCAAGGATGGCAAGCCCTACGCTCAGGACGAAGAGGGCAATGTATGGCGCGTGTATCCCTTCATTGATCGTGCTCGCACGTACGACATGATTGAGAACCCCGGCCAGTGCATTGAGGTTGCTCGTGCCTTCGGTAATTTCCAGAAGCTCGGTGCCAACCTTCCCGGTGCTCCTCTGTTTGAGACCATTCCTGATTTCCACAACACCACCAAGCGCTTCAAGACCTTCCAGAACGCCATTGCTACGGATCCCTTGGGCCGCGCCAAGAGCGTACAGAAGGAGATTGACTGGTACCTCTCCCGCGAGGCTGACTGCCACAAGGTAGTGAACTACCTCGCCAGTGGTGAGCTGCCCCTGCGTGTAACTCACAACGATACCAAGCTCAACAACGTGATGCTTGACGATGTGACGGGTGAGGGCATCTGCGTGATTGACCTTGACACCACCATGCCCGGCTCCTCTCTGTATGACTTCGGTGACATGATTCGTACTTCCACGTCTCCTGCCGCTGAGGATGAGAAGAACACCTCTCTGGTAACCATGCGCATGGAGTACTTCGAGGCTCTGGCCAAGGGCTACTGCGAGGCCGCCACCTTCCTTACTCCGCTTGAGAAGGAGCTGCTGCCGTTCTCCGGTAAGCTGCTTACCATGGAATGCGGTATGCGCTTCCTGACGGACTATCTCGAGGGTGACACCTACTTCAAGATTAAGCGCCCCGAGCACAATCTGGATCGCACTCGCACCCAGATGGCGCTTGTGGAGTCCATCGAGAAGCAGATGGATGCTATGATGGCCGTGGTGAAGAAGTACTGATAAGTCTTCGGAAACTTGTTTCAGCTCCCGCCCGTGTGAAAACCGCCGGACGGGAGCTTTTATTTTCTGTATACAGGTTATGATACAAATCCATCCATTTGAAGGTGTCGCCGGCGTGTTGGAGGAGGTGCTGCGCGTGCCGGGAGAAGAAAAAGCTGAGGCCGGGTACTACTTCCGCATGAGTGGGCAGCTGTATTCCACTCGCCTCTGTAGCACGCCCCAAGGTGTGGCGCTGCGGCGGGTGAACTCCCTACCGCCGGGGGCTGCTCCCGAGCCTGCGGCTGATGCTCTCCTTGGCTGTGAGGTGCGCCGTATAGTGCTGGCTGATAGGAACGGCGAAGATTCGCTCGCCATGGTGCTGGATATGGGGAATCAGCGTTATTTGCATTTCTTTCCCCTCCAAATTGAGATTCCCGCTGTTAGCATGAGACTTGAAGCTGAGTCAGGTGAGGTAGAAAAGACGCTGACCTTTTCAGCAACCATGCCGGAGGTGGAGCAAGTGCCGCCGGTTCTGCTACGAGTGGCTCGCATAGCCTGCCGTTTGCTGGCGCTGGGGCTTGCTTTGCTGCTTTCCGGTGTCGTATGCGGCATTACCGGGGTAGGGGAGATTGTTACTCTTTGTCTGGTGGGCTGTGGATTTGCGCTTACCGCCTCTGCGTTTTGTCTTTTTACTCGCCCTCGCAAGTGTCCCTTCTGTGGAGAGTCCGCTTTTCGGGTGGGAGGGGTTACCTCCTGCATATACTACACATGTGATTCCTGCGGGAATATGTTGACCTCCAAACGCTGAAGGCCGCTTGAAATAGTAAGCCCCGGTATTTTAACCGGGGCTTATGCTGTGAAAATCTAGTCCGTTATCCGCTCCACATTGTTGCAGCCGTCTTCCTGTGGGGCGCTTGGCGGCCCAGGTGTGCCGGATTCCGTAGGCGCGGATGCGCCTGCGGCGATTGGCTGCTGGGTGGCTGGGTCTACTTCTTGCCCATTGATAAACATTTGGGTAGTGGTTTCTCCTGTGGCGGAATTGTAGCGCGTGCGGATGTCAATCCTTTCCTGAATGAGTCCGCCGCGGCCATCCGCGCGGTAACGAACCTGTGTGCTCAGGCTTTCACTTACAGTGGCTTGTTGAACAGATGGTGCCGTCTGCGGGACGCCCGCTACTGCCGGGGTCGCTCCTTGTGGGATGGGGGCTGTTGGTACCGTAGTCGCTGCTCCCGGTTCTGTATCTCGCACCGAGATGCGGGTGCAAGGACGTACGTTTTGGCCATAGGGCTCATTAAAAATGAAGAGGTGGTCTATCTTCATGATAGCCTCGTCGCCCGGTTGCATGCGGCTGATGATGTCCACTACTGCCGGCGGCTGCCCCGGCATTGAATTGTCCATTGCAACTGCAAAGAACATTTCCTCAGGCATGATTCCATCCCCATAGCGTACGAAGCGGCGGTGTCCTAGGTTCTCCAGTACTCTAAACATGGCACGCGGTGCAGTGATTGCGCCGCCTGTTGGTTGCTGAATGCCTTCGTAGACTGCTCGTACGACATTGGTTGCCATGAGGTCACAGTTCCCCTGAATTGCCTGCTGTGCAGCAGTGGGAACAGCAGGTCGCGTTATGCCGATATCTGCTTGGGCCATCTGAGGGGGCAGAAGTATGGCGGCTATGGCGGCAAGTATGGAAGATGATTTCATATCAGATAACTTGGACGCGTTTTCTTTGCATTTTGTTCAATATTTTTTTATTTTTTTTATTAGCTTGACAGTAAGTGATTATCCCGTTATACTCTATCTATTCCCGCCATGGCAAGAAGACGCTCATACAATCGCTCAGCACCTCTGTATCACAGAATACCGATTATTCCTGGTATCTTGTATATCAATATCAGCCGCTCAGGACTTTCGCTCAGTTTTGGTAAAAGTGATGTGGGGCGTGCTACGGTAAGCAGCCGCGGCGTGCGTGTTAATAAAAGTATAGGAGGTTTTTCTGTTGGCCGGACATTCAGTTTCGGCAAGCTTTTCGGGCGTCGTAAAAGCGATGGTGAAGAATAATCAAATTAACATATATTGATGTATAATGAATAAATTACGTACATTATTGCTGGCGTTCGCTTTGTTTGCATTTGCAGCCCCTGTGCATGCTGCGTCTGCGCAAGCAGAGCCGTTACCTGAGGTGGCTCATCACAGTGTGTGGAACGTGGTTTTGGTGGTTGCTGCGGTATTTGGCATTTTGGGCTTTATCGGGCTTCTGGTAGCCACGGCTCAGAAAGTGGATTTGCATTATGGAATGGGGGATGTTTATCTTTCCGTTCCTTTGGGTATAGCATGCTGGAGCTCTCTGGTTGGCTTTGGTTATATGGCTTGGCGAGGGGATGATCTTCTTCCCTATTTGCAGACTCCGATTTATATTGCTTGTGGACTTTTTATTCTTTCCTTACTACTTTCATTCATTCTGGTGAAGAGGTGTAATCCGCAATCCGGCATTTTTGGGCTTATCTTTGCAGCTTTCGGGCGTTTATTTGTGGATATTCTCAGCCAGCTTTGTTCCATTCTTGTGCTGCTCTCCGGCATTTGGGTAATCTTTGGTGGTCGTAAGCAGAACGGTGAGAAGGTATCGTTCCTTGGACGTTTGGGGTGTGCATTTGCTTTTGCGTGGATGTTTAAGCTGGTGTGGGGCTCTATTCGTACGACAACTCGTGAGGAGGTGTCATCCACTAACGGATATTTGCTTGCTCTGCTGAATATGCTGTGTATTGCTGGGGCCCTGTATGGTGGGTATGCTTATTCTCACCGTATGCCCGCTGCTCAAACATCCGAGCTCGTGCATGCTGTATTGCGCAATGAGCAGGAAGAGGCTCTGAAAATTATTGCGGAGAATCCCATGTTGGATCGTACTCCCGCTATTCATGCCGCCATTAGATATACGAACGGCCCGATGCTCAATATCCTGATTCGCAGTAGGGACGAACTTGATGAAATGATTGAATATGCCCGGGGGCAAGGGCTTGCAAATGTCCTTGCTTTCCTGAAAGCTAAGCACATGCTCAGTAGTGTTGATGAAACGGCTGAGCTTTCTCCCTCTGAGGTGGCAGCTGATGCTGCTGAAGAGGTGGTGAGGCGTTTCGCTCAATAAGATAACGATTGCCTATATTCTTTTGAAACCTGTGCTTTTCTCCCTAGTGAAAATGCACAGGTTTTTTGTTGTGCTGAAGTTAGGGTGGACTCTAATTAATAGTTGTGTTATAGGTTTTCTGCTGGACAAGAGATGGAGAATATGTTATAGGATGGAGCATGAAATGGCTGAATGCTATGATAGCGATGGCAGCGCTTGCCATGAGCGGCGCTTGGGCAAGCCCGGTTGCAATGGGCAATTTGCAAAGACCTGTTACAGGTCAGTCCGCTGTATTGAGTTTTGGCGGTGAAGGTGGCCGGGAGTTCATGCTGGATGGCAAGCCTTTCCAGATTCGCTCCGGTGAGATTCATCCGCAGCGCGTGCCTAGGCAGCATTGGCGTCACCGCATTCGCACGGCTAAGGCTATGGGGCTGAACACTATCGCCTTCTATGTGTTCTGGAATGCACTGGAACAGGAGGATGGTAGCTGGGATTTCAGTGGGCGCAATGATATTGCGGCCTTCATTGATATGTGCGCTGAGGAGGGCATGTGGGTGCTTTTCCGCCCCGGTCCCTATGTATGTGGTGAGTGGGATTTGGGGGGGCTGCCCACATACCTCATTCGTGATGCTGTAACCCCCCTGCGTTATACGGGAAATGCTCAGTTCATGGAAGCCCAGACTCGCTATCTTGAGAAAATTGCTGAGATTGCCATCCCTCGCCTCAGCCGTAATGGTGGGCCTATTCTCATGGTGCAGTTGGAAAATGAATATGGTAGCTACAAAAGCCCCCATGATGAGCTTGCATACATAGAGTGGCTTAAGACCTTCTGGGAAGGCAAGGGTGCCGGCCCGTTCTATCTTTCTGAGGGCTCTTCTAATCACCACTTGCGCTTTGTGCCTCGTGGTGTGGCCGTGGGGCTTGATCCTGCGGATAACGCCGGTCAGATGCGCAACGCGCTACGCATTGCTCCCGGTGTACCGGTGTTCTCCAGTGAGACCTATCCCGGCTGGTTGCGCCACTGGGGTGAGGGCAATTGGACACCCAGCCGGAATGCGTTGAATTCTGTACGTTGGTACATGCGCGATGGTGTATCTTTCAATCTCTTCGTGTACCATGGCGGTACCAGCTTCGGGCTGACTGCCGGTGCCAACAGTAATGAGAATGGTGATAACTTCCAGCCGGATCTCACCAGCTATGACTATGGTGCACCCGTAGGCGAAAATGGTAACCTTACCCGAGAGTACTTCGAGTACCGTGATATTATCCTTCGCGCCATTCCCGGATTGAATGCTCCGGAGCCTCCTTCAACTCCGCCCACTATGGTTATCCCTGCGTTTTCTCCCGAGAAGCTGTACTCGCTGAATGAGCTTCGCGCCGTGGGCGAGACGGAAAGCTTTGATACGCCGCCTACGCTTGAGAGCCTTGGGCAGAATCAGGGTATAGGCATTTACACAGCTGTTATTCCGGCAGGTCCTGCAGCAACTCTCAGCTGCCGTGCTCATGACTATGCTCTTGTGTATGTGGGGGATAAGTTTGTAGGAACGCTGGATCGCCGCTTGGGGCAGCGCTCTCTGGAGCTGCCTGGGCGTGATAGGCCCGCTGTGCTGAAGATTATAGTGGACACCTTTGGCCATGTGAATTTCTGTTCCTATACGGAAAAAGACCGTAAGGGCCTGATTGGCAGTGTTACGCTGGGGGGCGAAGAGGTGACGGGGTGGCGTGTACAGCGCATGCCGCTTACCACTGTTCCTCACCCGATGATTGATGTCAGCGGTGCCAGGGCAGATGAGCAGGGCGGGCTTTACCGCTCCTTGGTGAAGCTTACGGAGGAGCCTCAGGATACCTTCCTTGATATGTCCGGTTGGAACAAAGGCTATGTGTGGGTGAATGGGCACCTTCTTGGCCGTTACTGGAACATTGGTCCGCAGCTCCGCCTGTATTGCCCCGCAGAGTTCCTGCGCAAAGGTAACAACGCCATCGAGGTGCTGGACCTCCACATCTCTGATGATAATGGCCCTGAAATCAGCGGTTGCACCGAGCGCAATATGGAGGTAACTCGTGCCACGCGTGCCCTGAATAATCAGTGGGATTAAGCGGGCGCGCCTATCCTTGTCAAAAACAGCCACGGCTAATACGGCTCGTGGCTGTTTTTCTTTCATCATCCATGACAATACTGACTGGTCTGTGGCTTGACATAGAGTGTCTTTTGTGCTAGTGTTCCAGCATGTTCTCGCTCCTTTCCGATAAACTGGATGATACCTTTCGTAAACTGCGCGGCCTGAGCAAAATCTCAGAGTCGAACATAGCCGATGCTATGCGTGAAATTCGCATGGCCCTGTTGGATGCTGATGTGGAATACAGCGTGGCGCGTGAGTTTATCGCACATGTGAAGGAGCAGGCTATGGGTGTTGCCGTGCTGAAGACGGTGAAGCCCGGTGAGCAGATTGTAAAGATTTTCCGTGACCAGCTCGCTGAACTGCTGGGTGGTGAGGCTGCTGAGTTGAATCTCACTCCTCCCGGCCGTATCCTTGTAGTGGGGCTGAATGGTGCCGGTAAGACTACTACGAGTGCAAAACTTGCTCGCCGTCTTAAGGCTGAGGGGCACAAGCCTCTGCTGGTAGCATGTGACCTTATCCGCCCCGCCGCCATTGACCAGCTGGCTACTCTGGCCGACCAGATTGATGTGCCCGTTTACACTCCTTCTGCAAGTGAGAAGGATGTTATCCGCGTGGCTAAGGACGCTCTGAAGTGGGCCAAGGGGCAGGAACATGATGTCATTATTTTTGATACTGCCGGACGTCAGGAGGTGGATGAAGACCTTGTGGACGAGCTGCGCAAGCTCGCTCGCTATCTGGAGCCGCAGGAAGCTCTGCTAGTGGCGGATGCCGCCACCGGTCAGCAGGCTGTGCGTGTGGCTCAGACCTTCGACAACGCCGTAGGTCTTACCGGTATCATTCTCACCAAGTTGGATGGTGATGCCCGCGGTGGTGCCGCTTTGTCCATGCGC
Source organism: Akkermansia sp. (assembly GCA_017517385.1). Lineage (GTDB taxonomy): Bacteria > Verrucomicrobiota > Verrucomicrobiia > Verrucomicrobiales > Akkermansiaceae > Akkermansia. The sequence goes on along the minus strand of JAFWZG010000049.1, from coordinate 18,387 downwards.
GCTGTGACCGGCAAGCCCATTAAGTACGTGGGTGAGGGCGAGAAGCTGGATATGTTCGGGCCCTTTGTTCCCGTGCGCATGGCAGACCGCATTCTGGGCATGGGCGATATTGTGGGCTTGGTGGAAAAAGCCGCTGAGAAGATTGACCAGGAATCCGCCATGAAATCCATGGGCCGTATGATGAGCGGTGAGTTCAATTTCAATGACTTCCTCTCCCAGATGCGCATGATGCAGAGCCTTGGTCCGCTGGAGGGGCTGCTGGGCCTGCTCCCCGGTTTCAGTAAGCTCAAAAAGCAGCTTCCGGAAGGTGCATTAGACCCGAAGAAAATGAAGCGCATGGAGGCTATTGTGCTTTCCATGACTCCCGCTGAACGTGCCAATTACAAGCTGCTCATTCCTTCCCGTCGCCGCCGTATCGCCAAGGGCTCCGGTGTCAGCGAGATTGAAGTGAACCGCTTCATCAAGAACTTCAAACAGATGAAGGAAATGATGGGCGGTAAAGGTAAGATGGGCGGTCTTATGAAGGCCATGGGCAAGATGAATGGCGGCGGTATGCCACCCATGCCCGAGGGCGGCGAAATGCCGGATCTCTCTTCCCTGATGGGCGGTGCAGGTGGTGCCGGTATGCCTGACCTTTCATCGCTTATGGGTGGCGGTGGTAAGAAGCCCAAGGGCCCTGGATTGTCCAGCATGGGCGGCTTTGGCGGCCTTTTCCGCAGAAGATAAGTTTCATCATCCTTGCCCCGGAGAGCCGCTTTCCGGGGCAGGGTGATATATGACTGAAAGGAGACTTGCACCTCTTTAGCCAATAAGAGTATACTGTTTGCCATGAAACCGGATCTCCGAGAGATTGCCACGACCGTAGCGAATGACCCTGCCAGTTACAAACTCTGTGCGGTGTGTGGCGCCATTGTGGACCGAGAGGTGGGAAGCTGCCCGGATTGTTACGCGTACCGGTTTGACATGGACGTGTCACATGTGGCTGATGCTGCGCTGGATTTGGCTGTGATGCCGCGAATGGCTGTCAGCCACTTTGACCTCATGCCCGATAGTGCTGATGAGGTGGATGCCGACGATGAAAGTTGAGGCCAGCGCCCGAATAATTTTTAGCCCGCACCGGATGGTAATCCGTGCGGTTTTTTTAGTGACTTTTGGCCTGTTTAACTGATTCTAGCTAGGGCTTGGTTGAATGCTGCGGTCTGGTCAGCATCAGGCATGATGTCCAGCAGGGCAAAGGCGGAGGCGTCCAGCGTGTCCAGTATCTCGAAATCCGCCTCGCAGTGTATGGCGTAATATTCAGCACCCCAGAGGTGTGCAATTTCCTGTAGATTATAGGCGGGCGGCTGTACCATGAGGCGGTGAAGCTCATCATCCATGCCCGGCGTGTAGGCGCAGCCGGCGCCCTCGTTATTCAGCACGGCAACCACGCGGCGGGAGGGTGGCAGCTGCGGCATCATGGTAGCGGCGGCACAGTCCCGGAGCAGGGCGATATCACCGGTCAGGCAGCATGCGTACTCGGAGTCCGCGCTGTTTGCCAAGAAGGCTGATACGGTGCCGTCCGCTCCGCCTGCTGCGCTGTTGGCGCGCACATAATGAGTGGGCACGTGGGTCTGAGCATAGTTGTTCCAGAGGCGCAGAGTGGTGGACGAGCCGAGGCAGAGCACATCCGCTATACCGGCCTGATTTGAGAAATAACGCACCATGGCGGCCTCACTCTCGGGGTACGCCAGTAGAAGTTCTTCAATGCGGCCTGCCATGCGGCGGCTGCGCTGCATCCACCCCTCCGTATCACCGATGTGGGGCACATCTCCCAGAGCTTTCATAATCTGCTCCAGCTCACCTTCGATGACGGTGCTCTTGCGGCAAAGCCCGGAGAAGCCGGTGCGGGTGATGGAGAATACCTCTGTGCCCGTCAGATTTTCTAGCCCTCGCCAGAAGGCACCGGTGGGCACATCTCCGATTCGCAGCACATAGCGCGGCGGATAGCGGAGCAGGAGTTGATCCGCACCATGCAGAAGGTATGCTGAGAGTTCTTCGCGCAGGCCGCTGGCGGCTTCTGCCACCACTGGCACGCGAAGGGTGCGGGCCAGCCAGATGGCTGGCTCTTGCTCGGAGGGATCCAACCCGCCGATGATAAGTACCAGCCCTTCTATTGCCCGGAAGCGCAGCATTTGCGAAAGAGCAACAAGTGAGGAGCGAAAACGCGGGGCTGCCGGTGCATCTGCTACTTCCAACCCGGTGAAGTCACAGCGTGTTCGGCATTCTTCGGTGAGGCGCAGGCTCAGGTGCATGGGGAAGCCTTCCGAGCACGCGGATGCTAAATCCGGTAGGTCTGACACGCTACAGGGCAGCGGAATCTCCATCGTGGGTGCGTAAATGCCGAAAAGCCCTTCATTTTCAATGTGACCGGGAGCTCCGGAACCTCCGGCATTTTCTTGGTCCTCCACTGTGATGACGATAAGCGGGCGGCGCTGATAGTAGGCCTCTACCACAGCAGGTGCAAGAGCTGCGGCACAGGAGCCATTCCCAGCCACCACCACTACGGGGCGTGCCGTGGCCTGAATGCGGCCCAGCGCAAAATAGGCGGCGGTGCGTTCATCCGGCTGAGTCCAGCGGTGCACAACCGGGCACTGAGCAAGGGCGGTGAGAAGGGGTGTATTTAGCTCGCCGGGGCAGCAGACCCACTCTGCGACGCCGGCTGTTGCACAGCATGAGATGAGGCTTTTCATGTAAAGTGATGTGGGATGATAATCAGAATGGAAGCTGTTCTGGATTGCCCAGATGATGGGGGGTGCGGTCTGTAATGAAATCGTACAGCATGGAGACTCTGGCACCGCGCTCGCGCAGCCAAGCACGCAGTTTGGCCCGGCGGTTCAGCGCTGTATCCTCGGCATTCAGGCCTTCAGCCTCGATATTCAGATGGCGAGCAATGGCCACGGCGCGTTCTGCGTGGCCCTCCTGACTCACGATGATGAGTTGCTTCGCGCCGAAGATTTGATTGGCGCGTGCTACGGAATCATAGGTGCAGATGCCTGCAAAGTCACACGCGATTTTATCTGCCGGAACTCCGAGCTGGATGAGTGAGTTCTTCATGTCTCTCGGCTCATTGTAATTCATGGCCCGGTTATCACCGGAGACGATGATGCCACGCACCTTGCCACTATGCCACAGGTTCGCAGCTGCTTGCATGCGCGTGGCGTAGAAGTAGTTGCTGCGCCCGCGGCTCACATATTTGGAGCAGCCCAGCACCAAGCCTACGGCATTGCTCCGGCAGGCAGATGGCTCATCATGGCAGCGCCCGTGAGAAAGAATGGCGGTCCAGCTTTCTGCCATGCCTACGCAGAGCAGAATTAGCACAAGCGGAACTGATACCAGTACGAAGGCCGTGCGAAGCCAGCGGGGTCGGCGCGATGGGGCGTCACTCATGGTGCGTATCGGGCGAAAATCAATTTATGGAGATTACCTGAATGCGTGTGGTCAGCTGATGCGTTTCTCCACAGCGGAGTGCCAGATTTTCTGCAGGTACGGCGGCCGTTTCCACTGCGATGAAGCCTCGAGAGGCCTCAGCGCCCAAATCACCCATGCCGGCAGCTAGTTCCTGACCGGGATTCCATACCACAGCGGAGGCTGAACCAGCGCGGCAAATGCGGATACTGCGCTCCCATGCGGGGTCATGGATGGTGATTTCCTGCTGTTCAGGTACGGGGTGGTAAATGCGGTCTATGTGACCGGCGGGAATAAGCGGATCCTCGCAATGCTCAATGGCATCATCTGCATATTCCGTGAAGGCGCACTCCTCCAGCCCGGTGATGGCTACCTGTTCGTAATCGCTTACGGCAAAGTAGGTGTGCATGGCGGCTGAGAAAGGCATGGCTTGCTTCACGTCCATGGTGAGAAGGGTAATCATGAGCTCTTTGCCGGCTTCAATGATGACGGCGCCACTGGGCATCAGCTCTTGCTCCGGGGGCAGAGCCAGAACAATTTTCACGGTGCCGTCTTCCAACTCCTCCGTGGAGGCGTGCTGCCATGTGGAAATACGTGCCACACCGTGAGAGGGCTGGGTGGAATCTTCCGTATTCTTGCCGAACCACGGCCAGCACAGCGGAATGCCGCCGCGCAGCGCTTTTCCTTTGGCGTATACTGCCTTCGGGCTCATAAAGATGACCGGTAACTGCCCCGTCGGGGTCCATTGCAGCACCTGAGCGCCGTATAGGGATATTTCTGTCTGGCAGAGCTCTGTGGAGATGCGCAGGATGGGGAAGTCGAGACCGTAAGGATATTCCGTGGTAACCATATGAGAAATCTTGATATGTGAGGCGTGGCTATCCTAGCAGATTCTGCACTCTCTGTCCAGCAAACATTGTTCTCATGTCACGCGCGGCCCTGCGTGTATGTGCGAAGGAGGGAGACGGCATCCACTGCGAGGCGCCGAATGGCCGGCTCCTTGCCGTGTATGGCTGGCAGTCCCCAGAGAGTGAAGTCATTATGCGCGACGATGTTAAAGTACATACCGCGCAGGCATGTGAGGCACCAGAGCCAGTCAGCCCGCTCCATACCCGGGAAGTGGGCTTGCACGGTTTCCTGCCATTCCTGCAGTGCGTAGGAATAATGGGATTCGTACACCTCGCGGGTGAGCTCCGGGGCTTCATAACCCATTTTATTGAGGAAGCAGAGCACTTCTTCGCCGCCGGCTACAGTGGAATCCTCCCAACGGGTGATGGGGGCCGCTAGCCAAGAATATATCAGCTCTTCCACATCGCCGCAGGATTTTGCTTCCTCCAGAGCCTTGAGGCATACGCTGTTATATTGTTCGGAAACGTAGGCGAGGGTGTCTCGGTATAAATCCGCTTTATTACCGAAGTGGTAACGAATGAGGCCGATGTTCACATCCGCGGCGTTGGCTATTTCCCGCATGGACGCCCCCTCATACCCAAGCCGAGTGAACTGGGTGATAGCGGCGCGCATGATATGCGCTTTCGTGGCCTCGGATTTATTCATGAGCGGAGGTGAGGTGCTTCTTGTTATCAGTTGCGGGTGTTACTTTTATTGCGTGCCTGTTCGTCCAGATACGCGACATCTTCCCGGCAGAAGCGGTCCAGGCGTGTGCGGCTGACCTTGCCGCCGGGATCCCTCAGGTAGACAACCTGATTCTCCTCATCATAGCGCTGAAGTTTGGCAAAGAGGCGGTCGCCCCGGCGGGAACGCCATTCGCGGTAGCCTCGCTGTGTAAGCTCATTTCTGTAGTTTGTATAGTTTTGCTCGGCTTGCTCCACTCCGAGTTTCAATTCGCCTTCCACTTCGCCCACGAAACCGTCATAACCATCTATGCGGGCGGTTATTTTGCCTCTTGGGTCTACCACGACGATACCCGGGAAGTGGGAGAGCCCGTAGCGGCGGGCCAGGGCATTAATGGAGCGCATGCTGTAGCGGGCACTGTTACCGGTGGCTTCATCCATGGAGGCTCCGGCGTCCAGCTTCACGCGGATGATGCGGTCCTGACACCACACGTTGAACTTGGGGGTATCCAGCAGGTGAGTGCCGAGCCTGTTACTTCTGGGGCTGGTGACGGAATTGTGAAACCAAATGATAAGCGGGCGGCCTTCGCGGCGTGCGAGGCTGATGCCGCGGCCCAGATTGCCCAGCCAGCCATTGCCTTGCCGCCGACTTTCAAAGGCGGCAGTCAGTCCGGGGATTTCGGCATCCGGGTTGTCCGGGTCGGTCCAGATGAGCTCTTCATCACTGCCGTTATCCACCTTTCTTAGCTCTTCTTCTGAGGTTACCCTCATGGTCTGGGCTCCCAGTCCACCGCCACCGGGCAGCAGGGGATTAGCAGAGAAGCCAGCTAAGGGCTGGTTCGCGTCCTGCGGGGCGAGCGGATTTTCTGGGCGTTCCTCCAGCTCGGTCGTGGTGGTGCAGGCTGCCAGTGTGAGGCTGCAGAGCAGGGCGCAAAGCTGTTTTCTCCGGGGTACCATTGAGGAAAAAGTTTTGATTAGTTATGGGTCACTTTAGCCTGTTGCCAGGCTTCTTCCATTTGCTCCGCAGAGGCATCTTCAAGGCTGATGCCCTGTGCCTTCAGAATCTTCTCGAGAGCATTGAAGCGGCGCTCAAATTTGCGGTTTGCGGCGTCCAGAGCCACCTCCGGGTCTATCTTGCGGCGGCGGCAGAGGTTCACTGTGGTGAAGAGCAAATCTCCCAGCTCTTCTTCTACGTGTGGGTCAGAATCCGGCAGGTTCAGCGTTTCTTCCACCTCAGCCGTTTCCTCGCGAATCTTTTCCACCACGCCTGCGTGATCCGGCCAGTCAAAACCCACTTTTGCCACTTTCTTCGTGAGCTTGTAGGCTCGCAGCAGGGAGGGTAGCCCCTTGCCGCAGTTCTTCAGGTAGGGCTTATCTTCGATGGATTGCTCCTTGCGTTTGATGGCATCCCACTGAGTGAGCACGCCGTCACTGTCCGTCACATTGGCGGAGCCGAATACATGAGGATGGCGGCGTACCATCTTGTCGCTTAAATCACAGGCTACATCTGCCAGTGTAAATCCGGCTTCCGGGTTTTCCGCAGCCAGCTCAGCATGGAAGAGCACCTGAAGCAGCACGTCACCAAGCTCTTCGCGCAGGTGAGGCCAGTCGTTAGCTCGAATAGCATCGATGCATTCGTATGCTTCCTCAATGAGATTGGGTATCAGGCTTTCGTGAGTCTGTTCGGCATCCCATGGGCAGCCTCCGGGAGCCCTGAGGCGGTGCATGACGGCGATGGCGCGCTCCAGCTGTCTGCCGGACTCGCGGCAGTTCATCATTTCATCGTCTGTCATTTCTTGCGCTGGTCTCGGCGTTCATTAGTGGCCTTGCCGGCCAGAATGTCATCTATGTGTTCGATGAGGGCCCAAGAGACACGGCGGCGCTGGTACTTGCGCCAGAGCAGGTCACGCAGTGTCTGCCACAGCTCAGGGGTGAACTCAGCGGGCTCAGGCTCCACTTCGTCCTTCATGGCTCGGCCTACTTTCGGGGTGCAGGTGAGCTGCCACCAGCCGCCGAAGTGGCTGGCCTCGTAGACTACTTTATTGCCGTCAGCATCACGGTATTTCCATGAGAATGTTTCCATATAACTCGGTGGTTAGGGATATATAAATTATCGGCGGTTGCGGCGTCCTCTCAACTGGCGGTGAGCTTGCGTGACATCATCTGTCATGGTGGGGGCGATGTTCGCACCGGTGTTATTCAGGGAGATGATGAGGGGCTTGGCGCGGTTGCCGTTAGCATCATAGCGGTAAATGACGCGCTGCACCAACCTGTTGGATGGATGCGCGAACATGCGCTCCTCAATGAGGCGGGCCTGAGAGTCATACCCGTACGAAACTTTGTAGATGGGCTGGCGATTGCTGTCGTAAATCACGCAGGCTACTAGCTGGCCGTAGCGGCCCTCTGTGTAATCGTTAATGGCTGCCAGTCTGCCGCTGGCGGTGTATGTGGCACAACGCATGCCGCGCCAGCCGGTCTGGCGTTTGTACACGGAGCGTGAGCCGTCCGGGTGACGCATCACGCGCACCATGTCGCGGTCCTCATTTACTAAATCCGGGCTTTGGGCCATGCTGATGGGTGTCAGCAGCAGGCACGCTAGTACTACCAACAACCGGAAAGGGAGTGTGTTCATGCCTTCATTCTACTATCATGCCGCAGTGATTGCAAGTGCGAAGTATGGCGTAACGTGCCATTTTTCTTGACAGCTTCACATCGCACAGGCACAATGGGGGTATGACAGCCAGAAAGCCCATCAATGTGCGCCGTCCGGAGGTGATGGCTCGTGTGCGCGACAAGGTGCAGCAGTACGACAGTGAACTCGTGACCAGCATCCGTGAGAACGGAAATGAGCTGAAGCTGCCCGGAATGGAGGTGCGGCTGGCCTCGGCTTTCGGCTTTTGTGATGGCGTGAAGCGAGCCATTGAGATTGCTTACGCCACTTGCGCCATGTTTGCTGGTAAGCGCATCTGGCTTATTGGGGAGATTATCCATAATCCGGCTGTGAATGCGGATTTGGACTCCATGGGGCTTCGCCACTTGCCGTGGAACCAGAATGACCCTCTTTATGATTCCCTGAATGAGGAAGATGTGGTTATTATGCCCGCTTTCGGTGTTTCTCGCATTATGCGTAGCCGATTGGAAGAGAAGGGCGTACAGCTGGTAGATTCTACCTGTGGTAATGTTATCCGCGTGTGGCAGCGCGTGCGTAATTACGCAAAGATGGGTATCACCAGCATCATTCACGGTAAGGCCCGGCATGAGGAAAGCCAGGCTACGGCCTCCCAGTCATGTGGCGAGGATGGTAAGGGACAATTCCTTATTATTTTTGATGAGGAGGACGCCCGCCTGCTGGCTGATTACATTCTGGGGCGTGGTAATCGTGAGGAGTTCATGGCTCATTTCGGAAACTCCTGTTCTGCCGGGTTTGACCCTGATGTCCACCTCGCTGAGATTGGTATGGCAAACCAGACGACCATGCTTAAGAGCGAGACCGCCCAGATCCAGAGCCTGCTGAGAGCCGCAGTGAAGGAGCGTGATGGCGATGACCTTCGTTTCCACGCGTATGATACTATCTGCGGGGCCACTCAGGACCGTCAGAATGCGCTCTTCGAGCTTTTGGAACAGCCGCTGGACGCGATGTTCATTATCGGTGGTTACAATAGCTCCAACACTACGCACCTTGCGCATATCGCTGCTCGTAAACTGCCTACTTTCTTCGTGAAGTCTGCAGATTGTCTGCTCAGTCTCCGTAATATCCGTTCTTTTGACTTGAAGACTAAGTCTGAGGTGGAGCAGGCCCTTCCCGCGGAAGCCGCTGATATGAACCGCGCATGGCGCATCGGCCTCACAGCCGGGGCTTCCTGTCCGGCGAATGTCATAGAGCAGGTTATCCGCCGCTTGGCAGAGCTGCGGGGCTGTTATCTCCCGCTGTGAATCTCTGCTCATGAATCACAGCAGATTTAAGGGGACTCTCTGTGCTGTTTTGGGGGCTATCACCTTTGGGATGAACCCCTTTTTCGGCATCCCTTTGTACGCGGAGGGCTTGGAGCCGCTCAGTGTTCTTTTTTACCGCTTTTTCTTTGGTGCCTTGCTGTTGGCAGGGTTGTTGACTTTACGCGGGGAATCACTGCGGCTCGCACGGGTTTACTGGTTGCCGACTGCCGGTGCCGGGCTGCTGCTGGCTCTCACTTGTCTCTTCTGGTTCATGACTTTCCGTATCATGGACTCCGGTATCGGAGCTGCGCTTATTTTTATTTACCCTATCGTGGTGGCCTTCATGATGTGGGGGATATATGGTGAGAGGCTCTCTCGGCTGACCTTCGTGGGTATTGCTTTGGCCACTGTGGGCGTCGCACTCACCTGTACTCCCGGCGAGGGATGCCGGGTCTGTGCGGAAGGACTGGTGTACATCATACTCTCGGCCTTTGTTTATTCCCTGTATATTGTGGCAGTAAAGAAATCTCGTTTGCGCCGTTTGTCCCCGGGGAAACTCACGTTTTACTCATTGTTTTTTGCTGTACCTGTTTTTCTGGTGGCTTTGCGGGGTGGTGTTGATTTACAGCTGCTTCCAAGCTACCGCGCTTTTGGTAATGCTTTGGGGCTCGCCTTTTTCCCCTCGCTGCTTTCCTTTCTCTTCACGACGATTGCTATTCGTCACATAGGCCCTACAAAAACGAGCATTCTTGGGGCGCTTGAGCCGGTTACGGCTATTATTCTCGGCGTAGCCTGTTTCGGGGAATGCATGAACTTTCGTCTTGCTTGCGGTATACTTATCATACTTGCTGCAGTCTCACTCGTTATCTGCGCTATATCCGCAAACACCCGGTGAGGCCGCTCCCGGTGAGCATGTCATCACCTGCGATACCGTGCGCTCATTCCGCATGCCGGAGCACCCTCATATTCTCGGTCTTCAAGCTAACTTGTTTTCCTGTTAGGGAACTTTGTGTGGCTTTTTAGGGATATTTAGCGTTTACAACATGTAGACATCTAATTTACCCGATTTCCTGCTTGACAGGTGGGCTTTTTTTGCTACACTGGAACGGTTGCCAAAAGGCTGCTATCATCCATTCTATCTTCCGGTATGAAACTTCATCTGAATCTTACGCTCCGCCGCGCATTGTTGGCTGCCATGGCCGCGGTTGCCACTTTTGCTTCCTCTGTAACTGCCGGCATAGCAGATGCTCGTTACGATTTGCAGTATTACTTGGACTTCGCCTACAATATGGGTATGTTCCGCCCCGGCGCCTCCAACCTGACGGTTGCGTATAAAGACGGCACAACGGTTTCGGATCCCGTTATTCCGGTAATGCCTAATCTGGACAGCTTCGGTACAAAGGGTGATTTGGTTGGCTATAACTTCTATTTCCAAGCCGGTTCCGGCCTCGTCGCACCGCAGTATCTGGTCAGTGCCGCGCACTGTAATGAGTCTCCCGTCTTTTTCGTGACTCAGAATATGACCTACAGGTACAAATACACCTCCTCCGGCTATGCAAGCCGAGCCGGTGTGGGGAGCGCGGACTGGAGTATTCAGCGCCTCAATAAAATTGTGACGGAGGTGGCCTATACTCCCTATGCCTCGGATGAGTTCATGGCCTCCCTTCCTGCTAATGAGACATGGCTTTACCGCGCGGGGCAAGGCGACCCCAAGGATACGAATGGTGGGTTATCTATCGGCCGCAATGCGATGGGTGGCCTGATCAATATATCGAACATTAACAAGAACGGAACGGGGACTTGGGTTTTCACCACCCACTTAAGGGAGTATGATGTAGCGGGGGATACGCGTCCTCCGCTGGAAATAGGTGTAACCGCCGGCGATAGTGGCAGTGCTATTTATGCGTGGGATGATGAAAATGACCGTTTCCTGCATGTTGGTTTTGCGTCCGGCAGTACGAACTTTGACGCGTATTCGTCCAATGGCTACTTCTGTCACAATGGTACGGCGTACGAAAACTTTATAGATTCCTACGATATTGCGGTTGATCAGTTCAGTGGAACAGGCACGATATTGTGGGGTGCTCAGAATAGCACCACCGGCAAGGGCTTCTTGACTCAGGGGGATGTAAGCGTGGAATACACCGGCGCCGGCAGTGGTAATACTGCATACGACCACCTCGGTATAGTTTTCTCTACGGCTGATACGACTAATACCCAGCATCTACAGCTGCAGAACAGCGTGAACATGGGCTCCGGTGCCCTTACGTTCAACAGTGGCAGCTGGCGTATATCGGAGAAGGATTCTTCTTACACCTTTAATAATGCCGGTTTTGTGGTTAATGGCGGAGCTAATTTAACACTGGAGCTCACCGCTACCTCATCCGAAGAGTGGCGCAAGGTGGGTGAAGGCATCATGACTATTGCCGGTGAGGGGAATAATGAGGCCGTTCTGCGTGTGGGCGGTGGTACCACCATTTACAATGTTGACCGAGATGAAGAGGGCAACATCATTGGCTGCTCACTGGGCAATCTTGGTGAAACTCGTCTGGCTCGTGAAGGCGGTTACGCGGCGTCATCCGTTCGTCTGGAGGCGGGCGTGGCTTCTATCGTGCTGATGCGAGATGGTCAGTTTAAGACCAACTCCGTAGCGGGTGATACCTTTACCTTTGGCAATGCCGGTGGCCTGCTTAATTTGAATGGGCATGACCTGACTTGGGGCGTGATTCAGCAGGACGGCTCCGGTACCGGTGCCCGCATCGGTAACATGATGACGCAGGATGGCGTTACCCCTGCCGGAACATCCACATTTACCTATACCGGAACAGGCACCTTTGAAGGCTGTTTCATGGATGAAGGAAAGAACAGCTCTGCTCAGCTGGCAGTGGTGTATAACAATGCCAATGACGGTGCAAGCTGGACCCTGACCGGCAATCATACCAACGTGGGCGGTTATACTGTTCAGGCCGGTACCTTGGTGCTTCAGGGCTCTGCTACTCCCCACATCCTGAACCGCGTGGAGAATGACTGGACATACGCCACCATGAACGGCTCGGATGTCACTGTGAAGTCCGGTGCAGCCTTCCGTCTTTCTCACCATGCTCAGATGGTGGGTGATATCAATGTTGAGGCCGGCGGTGCGGTTATCATCAATGAGACTGTTCAGGCCGCTCGCGAGGCTATTGGTGGCGGCTTGCTGCAGGATATGACAAACCACGGCGTCTACGGCCTCGTGGGCGATATTACACTTAATGGTGCAAGCAGCATGACGGTGGACACGGAATCCCCCGTGGTAACCATCATGAAGGGCAATGTCTACGGCAATGCCGATGCCGGCTTCATCAAAACCGGTGATGGTGTATTTGTGGTAGACGGGCAGCTGCATGTGCCCGGCGGCACTATTGAGGCAGGTGGTTTGGTGGTGAAGGATAGCACTAATTCCCTGAGCGCTGAGCAGCAGTGGGAGGTTCAGGAGAAGGGCTTTATCGCTATTGAAGGTCAGGCTAATGAGACAACGCTTGCCTCTATCAAACTCGGTTCGAATGGTGTGCTGGCCCTTACCGTAAATCAGGAGACGGAGCTGAACCTTACCGGCCGTGAGAATCTGATTATCGGCGCTTGGGGTGAAGAGTCTGTCAGCTACGGTACTGCTTCTGCCACGCTCGGCACTGTGCAAGATGCTACGCTGGGGCGCGATGTATGGCGCTTGGGTGGTGGTACCGGCACGCTCAATGTGAACTTCAAGCTGACCGGCGATGCCGATTTGCTCATCGGCAATGAGTGGTCCGGCGGCACGGTACATCTGACCAATACAGCCAACGACTTTACCGGTGATATCTTCATTCAGGGTGTTGGCAACAAGCTGACGTATGAGGATGGCGCTCTGGGAAATGCCAAAGTGCTGATAACCTACGGTAATGCATTGGTCATTAATAGCACCGAGCAATTAGGTATCGTTAAGAGCTCATCCGCCGGTGTGCTGGCTTTGGCTACCAATGGAAATTTGGATTTGACCGGAGCTAACGTTTCCTTGGGCGCAAATGGGGATTATACCTACACCGGAGCGCTTACCGTGGATGCTGAGCAAGGGTATCGATTCGGCGGCAGTGGCAACCTGACGATTGACACGAATCTTGATGGCTCAGATACGATGATGCTTGATGGTCAGGGTACCACTGGCAGTAGTGTGACCTTTGCACGCAAAGACGCCTACGAAGGAAGCATTGTTGCCGGTGCCGGCTTTAATTTGGATGAAAAGCACAGCCGAGGTGATATTGGCATTCACGTCGGGCATGGTGAGGCTCTGGCCGGCATTAAGTCGATGGAATTGCAGCAGGGGGCTACTCTGTACACTGATGGGAATAGCTTGGCCGTGCGTAATCTTACTGCAGGTAGTGGTTCGTCCATTCGAAACAATGGCAGCACAGCCTCCCTGTTGCTCTTGGATGTAAGTGAGGGCGCGAACTCATCTATTGCGGATGGCGTGCTCAATGACCTTAATAATTCGTCCGCATTGCATCTTGTCAAGACAGGTTCAGGCACGTTGACCATGGGAACCAACGCTTCCTGGGCAGGCGGTCTCACCATTTCTCAGGGTACAGTTGTGGCGAAATTGACCGGTTCCGGTGGTCTTGGCGCCTCCGGTGGTATAGGTGCAGGTAATGCCTCCATCACCATTGAGGAAGGTGGTACACTGCAGCTTCAAATGGCGAGAACGGCCGGTGAGAATAATGGTCAGCTTGGCGCAACTCTTGCACCCCAGACTATTCTCGGCAAGGGTACTGTGGTGCTCAACTCCGGTGGCGAGGCCATTCTCATGACTCAATCGGCAGTCTTCAATGGAACTGTCCACCTGCAGGATAATACCCGACTTTACGTCGGTAAATTGAGGTATGATTACGGTTATGAGGGCTACAATAACCTTCAGGCTCTTTCCGGTTCAACCATTCAGGTAGACGCCGGTAGTCAGGCGAAAGTGACAAACTCATACCGCTTTGGCAGTACCTCAGCCATCAGTACAAACGCTGATTTTATCATCAGCGGCAATGGTTACTCTGGTCAGAAGGTGGACAAGATTTATGCCTCCTCTCTGACTGCCGGTGCTTTGTCCATTGATAACCAATCAACGGTTTATGGCAATATCACATTGGCTGATGATGCCATGATTGCCTCCAGCTCCAGAGGCACTCTGCAAGCCGTGGGTGCCAACATATTTGGTGACTCCTCCACTGCTCCCGGCCGGGCTACCTATGGTGTAAAGAATCATCTCGGTGGTATTATACGCGGCCGCATCTTGGGTGAGGGCAAGACGTTGACCTTCGGCGGTAATGAAGGCATGACCATCACGGCGGACTCCGCCAACACCTTCGGTAATCTCGTGATTGCCAGCAGCAATGGTAATAATGACGACAAGTTCGCTCTGCGCTTGAACGGAGGTAAGGCGGTAAGTCAGATCTCTACTGCTCTTGGCATGGGTCAAGTGAGCCTGAATGATGGTCTCATCCTGCGCCTGGCCGGTACGGGAACCGCTAATCAGACCGATGTGGTGTATACCTATGCCAACAACATTAACGCCGGCAATGGTGCCACGCTTCAGAGCTACAACATCACCAACAAACTGACCGGCGCGGTGACGGCTGCCGGTGACCTGAATCTGGCTACGGCCAACGGCGGTGTGCTTCACCTTGCCGGTGGTGTGGTAGGCAGTGGCGCTCTGAATTTAGGGGCCGGTTCGCAGGTGATTCTCGGCGCGGCAAATGGTGCTGCGGGGGCATCTTTCACCGGAAATATCGTTGCCGGTGCCGGGGCTGCCCTTACTCTGGAATCCCCCACATCGGTGGCAACAACTTCCACCATTACCGGTACGGATTCCTTCGCGCTGAGCTTGAGCGGAACGTCGGATTATACTCTGGGCGGAATCTCTGTGGGAACTTCTGAGGCAGTAGAGAGCTCCGCTCTGACCCTGCGTTTTGATTTCAGTCAGGCTTCAGCGAATGAGTCCGCTATTCTGAACGCCGATATTACAGCCGGTACTACCACGATTGCGCTGGATTTGAACATGTTCAACGAGATTGCCAGCGGCGAATATACCCTCATTAGCGGTAATCTGGGGACTGGTTCTTTCGCATTGGATGCTAGCTTGAGCGGTCGCTTTAGCTATCGTCAGGAAAATGGTAAGTTGATTCTGGTAGTGGGTGGGGATGACCGCCTGTACTGGTCTTCTGTTGCCGGTACAACTCAGGATTGGAACGCCGCCAACTGGCAGGTAGGTGGGCAGGGCAATACGATATCTTACAGCGGCACACAGGAAGTGGTGCTGAGTGCCGGTGGGCTTTCCGAAGTTGATTCTCGCGAGATGATAAGCGTGAACGAGGCTCTCACGGTGGGCCGGGTGAATGTATCCTCCACCTACGGGCTGGAGGGCTCCGGTTCAGTATCCGGCACCAAGCTGGTAATCGGTGCCGACGGCGATATGCAGCTGGGGGTGAACTCAGCGTTCTCAGAAGATGTTCTGGTGAATGACGGTACCTTGCGCGTGAGCGGCGCAACCTTGGCGGCTGATATCACAGCAGAGAATAATTCGGATGTCGTTCTTAGCGGTGCCTCGCTTAACGGCAATATCTCTCTGACCGGCTCTGAAGCTGATATTCGTCAATCTGCTGTCAACGGCAATATCACTGTCAATGAGGGGGCCGCTCTTTCCATGACGGAAGCATCCCTGCGCGGTGAGGTGAAGCTGGGCGGTGATACTCGCATCATTGCCGCAAACAACTCCAATGGTACCAGCTATGCTACGGCCAAGATTTCCGGTTCCTTTAACACGGCGGATGGCAATAGACTGAGCGTACATGACGGCCCCGTGACTCTGGATGGCAAGGTATCGCTGGATAGATTGTCCGTGGATGGCGGTAAGACTGTGACTCTGTGGAATGCTGCTGCTGGTTCCGGAGCTGATAAGAATATCGCTGCGGTAGAGCTTGGCAATGGCACCGTTCTTCAGACGAATGATCGTGCGGCGGTTACGGCCGCTACATCTGTCGGAGATTTGAAATTGACCGGCTCGGCAGCCACGCTGAGGGATCAGCACCATTCCGGGTATTACAATATCGGCTCCTTGTCTGTGGGTGAAGGCGTTTCCTCTGCTACGCTTGATATCGTTAAGAAGGCTGAGTCAACCTATGCAGCAGTCGTTAACCTTGGGGGTGCGAACTCCATAGCGGGTAACTTCAGGGGCAGCATTGCTCTTAGCAGCTTGACCGGTGAGGGCGGTGATTCCAGACGCTCCCTGTTCCTTGTGCTGGGTGAAAGTCAGGTAGCAGCTGGTGCTTCCATCAATATGAAGTCCGCTGATTCCAACACCGCTATTCTGGGCTTGGGTATCAATACGGCTTCTGCCACGATTGCTGGTTTGGAGTCCTCCTCCGCCTTGTCGAACCGTGCCAAGGTGTTTTCCGGTTCTATTGGAACGACTGTGCAGTGGGGGAGTGATTCCAATGCTCCCGGCACTGTGGGTACAGTCCAGCGTTCCCTCACCATTGATACGTCTTCCGGCAGTAACTACACCTTCTATGGCGAGGTGATGGGGAACCTGAATCTGGTGAAGTCCGGTGAGGGCAAGCAGACCTTCGCCGGTAACTCTGCCGCCTTTAACGGCAGCATTGAAATCCTGGAAGGTACCCTCGCTTTCTCCGGCAGTGCCTTGGGCATGCTTAATTCTGCCTCCTCTGTGATGGTGAACGGCGGTACGCTGGATGTCAGCAGCGTTGATTTCAGCGCCGGTTCCATCGCGGTCAATAACCTGAGCTTCACGAATGACTCCGTTCTCGCTCTCGGTAATCTGCAGGCTGATACCGTTTACAACTTCTTCGACAATTCAAGTGGTACGCTGGAGAACTGGATTTCCCTGACGACGGATAACTTCTCCATCAACGGAAAGTCCCTTTCCGATATGGGCCGTGTAACCCTTTCTCTGGGTATGGGTGGCTCCTTCTCCTACACGGTGGAGGATAGCTGGGACCTTGTCTGGAACGGTGGCGAAACCGGTGCGTGGAATGATGTGAGCAGCAACGAGGTATGGCAGACGACCCGTCCGAATGAGATGATGGGTACGGAAGATACCTTCAACACGCGCTTCACGAACAATGATAACGTGCTGTTCAACAGCAATGCTAACTTGGTGCTCGAAGGCGATATCATCGTCAACAATATGACTGTTGCAGACAATGTAAGCCTTGTGACCAATGGTAGCCTGACCGTGGCCGGCGATTTAACCGTGGGTAACGGCATTAGCTGGGCCTTCTCCGGTGATACCTCCCTGAGCTTTACGGAAAGCGAGCTGAAAGCCGCCAACTCCATTGTTGTGGGTGATGGTGCCACGCTTATCATGACGGATAAGACGACCGCGCAGAACAACCGCTCCTCCGCATTTGATAATGTAAGCGGTACTGGTAATGTGGTGCTGAATCTTGGCGCAGATAACGGAATCGGGCTTAACCTCAGCGCCATTTCCGGTGATATCACCGTGGCTACTGGTCGTCTGCAGGTGAATCAGAGCGCCTTTAATGAGAACTCCACCATCTACTTGTCTACATCGGGTAGTCAGTTGGTGTTCAATGGTAATGGCACCGTTCTGAACAATGATGTTGTACTAGGTGCAAATAACACCACTCACGCTAACAGCGGGTGCAGTGGTACCATCGCCGGTGTCATCAGTGGTAATGCCGGCTTCACCAAGGCCGGTGCAGGTACGCTGACCTTCGGCGCTCAGAATACCTACACGGGAGCCACTACCATCAGCGGCGGCAAGCTCATTCTCGCTAATGGCGCTGACTACACCTTGTACAACTCCGTCTCAGACGGCACTCTGGAGGTGGCTAATGGTACAACGCTGGTGAACAACAGTAAGTCCATTACCTCCACTCTTGTGCTGGCTGCCGGTGCTGCTGCCGAAATGAATGGTAGTTGCGTGTTGAAAGGTGCCATCACTGTAAATAAGGGGGCTACGCTTACCTTCACCGGTAGCGGCTCCGATACCATTGATTACAATGTATCGAAGGCCTTGACCGTGGACGGTGGTACGATTGATTTCGGCAATACTCGTCAAACGATTGCCGGCTGGACGTTGACGCTCAAGAATGGTGCTCAGTTGCTGGGCGATGGCGGTAGCTACGGTAAGGCGGATGGCAGCGGCACTACGGATTACACCGCTGCCATGGACTTCAACAACAACTCGACCATCAATGTAACCTCCGGTACCAACAGCATTGCGGCTAACATGCGCTTGCGCGGTGGCGATAACCGCCAGCTTACCTTCAATGTGAGCGACGGCGCTTCGTTGGATGTTAGCGGCCGCATGCATTCTGACAGCGCAACTGCCACGGTGGGCAATGTGGTGAAGTCCGGTGCCGGCTCGGTCACCATCTCCTCTCAGGTGATGCTG